>NZ_JBXAWK010000022.1:0-94806 GCF_057291755.1 Kitasatospora sp. UYEF31 | reverse complement strand
GAGCCAGTCAGGAGCCGCCCGGTGGGGAGCCAGTCAGGAGCCGCCCGGTGGGGAGCCAGTCAGGAGCCGCCCGGTGGGGAGCCAGTCAGGAGCCGCCCGGTGGGGAGCCAGTCAGGAGCCGGTTCCGCCGTCCAGCGCTTCGGTCGCGTCCAGGTTGAACTCCCAGAACCCCGGCAGCCCGGCGGGCTCATCCCGGCCGTCGACCCGCAGGAGGGTCCACACGGTCACTTCATCGCCGTGCCCGCGCACACCCCATTCGACCGACAGGGTGTTGATGATGGACAGGCCACGACCGCCGTGGGCGGTCAGCGACGGACGGGACTGCCGGGGCCGGGTCGGGCCACCGCCGTCGGTCACCTCAATGGCGAACAGCCCGTCCGGGCGAATCCACCAGGCGGCCCTGACTTTCCCCGAAGCCAGGGGACGGGCGTGCCTGAGCGCGTTGCTGATCAGTTCCGACAGCACTAGTACGGCATCGTCCACGACCGCCGACGGCATGCCCCGGGCATCCAGATCCTTTGCCAGTCGACGCCGGGCATCCCCCACCCCGGTCGACGCGTACGGGATCATCACCGCTGCCGAATCGGGCGCCCCGCGGGCCACAACCATCGCCACCCCGCACCTCCCTCTCACCGTACGTCCGGGCAAGACATGCCCGTCCGCCGGCGGCGGGAAACGATGCGCGACCCGGACTGCGGAGGGCCCGTTGGGGCATTTCGGAGTCATTTGGGACACAACGACCAGTCGTCGTTGCCGAACCGAGGCCAACCATGCCCCGGCGTACGCCTGTTTTTGTCGCTACGCCCGACCCAGTTGGGCGAGGACCTCTTTCGGGCGGTTGGTGATGATGGTGTCCACGCCCAATTGGACACAGAGCTCCACATCCGCCGGGTCGTTGACGGTCCAGACGTGGACCCGGTGGCCGGAGCGGTGGAGGCGGGCGACGAAGCGGGGGTGCTTGCGGACGATGTCGATGCCGGGGCCGGCGATCCGTACGCCCTTGGGGAGGGTGCCGTCGCGGAACTGCAGGAGCACCGAATCCATCAGGAAGACCCGGGGCACGGCGGGGGCCAGGTGACGCATCCGGCGCATCGACATCTGGGAGAAGCTCATCACCCGTACCGGTGACGGCTTGTCCGCCGGGGGGTCGGTCAGACCGAACCTGGCCAGGAGGTCCACCAGCTTCTGTTCCACCAGCCCGGCGTACCGCGTGGGGTGCTTGGTCTCGATGGCCAGTTGCACGGGGCGGCCCGCGTCGGCCTGGAGTTCGAGCAGCCGTTCAAGGGTCAGCACGGAGGTGGCGTCCCAGTCGGGGGCCTCAGGTTCACCGGGCTGCACCTGGTCGGCCTTCCAGGAGCCGAAGTCCAGTGACGACAGCTGGGCGAGCTCCAGTGTGGACACGACTCCGTTGCCGTTGGAGGTGCGGTTGACCCGGCGGTCGTGGACGCACACCAGATGGCCGTCGGCGGTCAGCCGGACATCGCACTCCAGCGCGTCCGCACCGTCGTCGATCGCTTTGACGTACGCAGCGAGGGTGTGTTCCGGCAGGAAGTCCGAGGCCCCGCGGTGCGCGACCACTTGGATCGCGGAACGGGGGGACCGCAGCAGGGAGGAGGAGTCGCTCGACACCCTCGACATGCTGCCAGCCGCAGTCGACCCGCGCCCGGCGGGTTCGGCGATTCGGGGTAGTCCTTCTTTACTGTTCCGGACCCGTTCACCGGCCGTACGCACTTAGGTGCGGCGGCGGGCGGTGCTTGTAATCGCCGGATAAGCGCAAGGGGCCGGAGAACGACCGGATGCTTACCGTGCTCCGACGGGCTGTCGAGGAAGCTGTATCCATCAAGCTTTTCCGAGCCCTCTGGAGGACCGTCGTGGACGACGACGCACGTAAGGCAGCTGACGGTCGGCCCGAGCCGGAGCGTTCGGCAGCCCCCGACGAGCGTCCGGAGGACACCGCGGTCTTCGGGGCGGCTCCCGCCCCGGAGCCGGTGCCGCCGACGCCGACCACGCCCGACCCCGCGCACGAGGGCCCGCAGACCGGCGTCTTCGCGAACCCCTCGATGCCGACGTACGCGCCGCAGTACTCCATGGCCGGCGCTCCGGGTGACCCCGGCACCCAGCAGAGCCCGCAGCCCGGGTACGGCTTCCCCGGCCACCCGGTCTACCCCGCGTACAACGTGCCCTCCCGGCCGCGGCGCAAGCCGTCGAAGCTGGTGGTCACCGCGGTGGCCGCGGCGCTGCTCGCCGGTGGAGTCGGCGGCGGCCTCGGCGCCTGGCTGGTGGACCGCAACGACAACACGGTGACCATCGGCGCGCCGAGTTCCGCCAAGGCCGACCCGGCGGCGCTCAACCGCGCGCCGGAGAGCGTGGCGGCGATCGCCGCCAAGGCACTCCCCAGCACGGTCACCATCAAGACCAAGGGCGGTGGGGGCGAAGGCACAGGTGCCGGGTTCATCCTGAACACCGACGGCTACATCATGACCAACAACCACGTGGTGTCGCAGGCGGCCCAGGGCGGCAAGCTCCAGGTGATCCTGCATGACGGCACCACCGTGGACGCGAAGGTCGTCGGTCGGGCAGAGGGTTACGACCTCGCCGTCATCAAGATCGACGGAGTGCCGAACCTCAAGCCGCTGCCGATGGGCGACTCCGACAAGATGGCGGTCGGCGACCCGGTCATCGCCATCGGTGCGCCGTACGGCCTCGACGGCACCGTCACCACCGGCATCGTCAGCGCCAAGGACCGCCCGGTGGCCTCGGGCGACGGCCAGCAGCAGGCGTCCTTCATGAACGCGCTGCAGACCGACGCTTCGATCAACCCGGGCAACTCCGGCGGCCCGCTGCTCAACGCCGCCGGTGAGGTCATCGGCATCAACTCGGCGATCCGGTCGACCGGCAGTGGTGGCGGCAGTGGTGGCCAGCCGCAGCAGTCCGGCAGCATCGGCCTCGGCTTCGCCATCCCGATCAACCAGGCCAAGTGGGTCGCCGACCAGCTGATCAAGACCGGCAAGCCGGTGTACGCGCAGCTCGGCGTCCTGCCGGACTCCCAGTACAACGGTGTCGGCGCGAAGATCCTCGACAGTGCCCCGCAGGGCAACAACGTGATCACCCCCGGCGGCGGTGCCGACAAGGCCGGCCTGAAGCCCGGCGACGTCATCACCAAGCTCGGCGACCGGCGGATCACGTCGTACGAGGAACTGTTCAGCGAGATCTGGAGCCACCACCCGGGCGACAAGGTCCAGATCACCTATACGCGGGGCGGCCAGGAGCACACGACCACAGCGGTCCTGGGCGAGCGTGACGGCGACAATAAGTGATCCGGGCGAACGCCGGTCGGTGACCGGGGTGTCGATCCGGAACCGGACCTGTACAGAGCAGTCCGCAGGATGACCGGTGGTGGGGCCGACAAGGTCCCCACCACCGGTTTTCCGTGTCGAGGGGAATCCTCGGTGACCGCGAGCGGCCCACATGAGAGACTGACCCCGGCTCCGGGATCCGTATGGGTTCCTGGTCTGGAGGGCTCGCCTAGTGGCCGATGGCGGCGGTCTTGAAAACCGCTAACTGGGGTGACTCAGTTCGTGGGTTCGAATCCCACGCCCTCCGCTGACCTGCGATTTTACCGTAGTTCGGTTCTTTTGATGACCCGCCGGATCCCTTGGGTGAGCCCGAGGTGAGCCCGGCGGGTCCGCGTGTGGCCCGGGGGACAAACTTCACGGCCGCCTCGGCGAAGTCGCGCGCCAGCTCCGGAAGCACGCTGGTGTACGTGTCCGCTGTGATCGTGATCGTCGAGTGTCCGAGCATGTCCTTGATCGTGACGAGGTCCGCGCCTGCGGCCAGGGCCAACGTGGCTGCCCCGTGTCGTAGGTCGTGGACCCGGATGGGCGGCAGGTCGGCGGACTTCACCAGCGCCCGCAGAGCATCGGTTATATCCGCAGGGTGGTACGCCTCGCCGTTCTCCTGGGTGAAGGCCAAACCGGTGTCCGTCCACGCCTCGCCCCACTGCAAGCGTTCGCGTAGTTGCCGCGCCCGATGCGTACGCAACTCGGTGATGTTCTCGCCGTCGAGGGCGATCGTCCGTGCTCCGGCGTCGCTCTTCGGCTTCGTCGTCTCGACTATGGCGCCGTACTGCACGATCTGCTGCGACACGGTCACTTCACCCCTGATGAGGTCGATGTCCGTCCAGCGCTGGCCGCATGCTTCGCCGCGACGTAGGCCCCGGAAGGCGATCAGGTGGAACAGCGCGTACATGCGGTGCTCGGCCGCGTGGTCGAGGAATGCACCCGTCAGGGCCGGAGTCCACACCATGACGCTGGCAGGAACCTCCCCGGTCTCCCGCCAGCGTTGCACCCGTTCCTCGGTCCACAGGATCGGCTTCGGGCGGGTGACCGGAGGCAACTCGACGAACTGAGCTGGGTTGAAGGTGATGAGTCGCTGCCGGATCGCGTCGTTGAGCGCGTTCCGCAGGGTGGCACGGATGCGCTCCCGGGTTGCGGGCCCGGCCGGCCGGTGCCGCTTGCCAGTCAGTTCGGCCAGTGGCCTGCGGTCGCCGGTTTCCCGGGCCTCCCGGATGATCTCGTTCCGCTCCTCGATCCAGTCGAACAGGTCGGCGATGTGCGGGATCTGCGTGCGGTCCAGACGCCGGTGTCCGAGGTAAGGCTTCAGGTACAGCTCAATGTGCGACCGATAGCCGCGGGTGGTGTTCCCCGCGGCCTTCTTCTTGCCCTCCAGCCACTCGTCCAGGTAGTCGCCCAGGGTCAACGTGCGGGCGAGGGACTGGCCGGTACGCAGGCACCGCAGGGTTTCGTCCCGGTCCGGGATCGGGGCGCCGCTCTTGGCCGCTGCGATGAGGAGTTCGGCGACCGCCTGGCGTCCTTCGTCGTCGTCCGAGTCGGGGAGGCCGACCAGCGCGCGCACGGCGTCAAGGTCGGCTTGGGCCTTGGTGGCGGTGTCGTACCCGGACCGGCTGGGCCGAGTTGTCGCCAAGGCGGCGACGGTCGGCCGCATGGTGAGGACAAAAGCAGCGGCCGACTACTGGGAGGACGCGTACGCGCGACTCGTCGGCGGCTATGTGGGTGATGGTCCAGCTGCTCAGGTCGTCGCCCGTGCCGCGCCGCAGGTAGTGAGGTTGTCCGTGACGATTGCCCTCCTCGACGGGAAGAGCAGCATCGAAGTGCCGCACATTCAGGCTGCGGAAGCCTTCTGGGAATACGTCGCGGACTCCGCCTGGTACGTCTTCGGTGAGGACAGCGGCAATCCTGACCTCGACCGGCTGAAGGCGTTCATCGGCAACGCGGAGGAGCAAGGTGTTAGCCGGACGGACATCACCGTCGGCTGCTTCGGCAAGAACCGGACGAAGGGCCAGATTGACGACTTCGTAGGCGAGCTTCTGACCGCCGGAGAGTACGAAGAGTTCACGATCGCGACCAAGGGGCGTCCGGCTACGCGGTACCGACGAAAGAAGTGAAGTAACGAACTATGCCCATGAACTGGGCAAGTGCCGGGCCCTTCGTTCGTGGACACGAACGAAGGGCCTTCGGGCGTAGTGGCCTTGACCTGCGGTTATGGGATTAGTTCGTTACTTCGTTTCTTTCGTACGCTGGAGCGTGCCCGGCAGTGGGAGCGGTTCGGACAACTGGCGCTCCTCCGGTCGGAGCCCGAGGAAGTAGCGCTAACGGTGGGCCTTTTGGGCCTGTCCTCGCGCGCGCGCGAGGCTTGCCGGGAACATCGCAGGGCTTCGATGTCCGGCCGGCTCTTGGCTTGTCGAAGGTGACTGTTGCTTATGATGGGTGTGCAGGCGAGAAATTCGGCCCGCGTACACCCCCTCGCCCGGTTCCTGTCAACGCTCAGCCAGGGCGGTTTCCCAGCCGAACCTGGAGCGCACGCGGCCGGCGTTGATGTGGGCCAGGGCCGCTGCGTGGTAGGGCACCGTGTTCGTCGGGATTTCGTCGAAGGTGTACCACCCGAGTCCGCCGCACTTGTCGGGTTCCGCGTTGTACGGCTCCCCGTGCCACGAGAGCGCCCGGTAGAAGACGCCGAGGCGGGGTTCCTCCCCGGGGGCCTGGTGGTCGATGAAGTGCGCGAACTCCAGGTCGCCGGAGTCGACGCGGACGCCGATCTCCTCCAGCCCTTCGCGGGCGGTGCCGTCGTCCGTGGGCTCCAGGGGTTCCAGGTGCCCGCTGGGGACCTGCCACAGACCTGACGCGTACCCGCCCTGACGCAGGCTCAGCAGCACCCTGCCGTCACGGACGAGGAGGAGGTGGACATCGCAGATGCGCTGATGGCGCTGAACAGGGGTGGTTGTGCTCACGGTGGTGGAAGGTCTCTCGTGGGGCCGGTGAAGCCACCGATTATTGCCCTGCGCGATGCCTCGGTGAGACGTTTTCCCCGTACGGGTGACCGCCCTCAGGACGGTTCGGTGCGCAGGAACGCCTCAGCCTGATCCAGCCGTTCCCGGACAAGGAGGCCGACTCCGCGCGGGAGCTCGGTGAAGACTTCGAAGCGCACGGTGCGGGTCTTCTTGTCCCACGCCCAGGTGCCCGCGATCCGTCCCGCGACGGTGATGGCGGCCCGGACTTCGCCGATGGTGTTGAACGCCCGCCGGGTGTGCGCGGGGTCGTGGTACCGCCGGCGGGTGGTGAAGTAGCCCTTGAACGTCGGGTCTTCGAAGGCGAGCAGCCGCACATGGTCGTCCGGCAGCGGGGACGTGTCCCGGATCCGGTCCAGGTCCTCGGCCAGCACCAGGAGGATGCCCGGAACCCCTTCGACCCGCACCCGGACGATCTCGTGCCGCAGTGCGGCCAGGGCGGGACTGATCTGGCCGCGGGTGAGCCCGGACCACCACAGGAGATCGCCCTCGGCGGCGGGCCCGTACGCGCGCAGGTAGCGGCGGACCAGCGCGATCGTCGCAGCACAGGTGTCGGTCCCGTTCAGGGGCAGGGTCGGGTGGGCGTGGTGGAGCAGGGCGAACTGCCGTGCCTCCCGGTGCAGGGACACGGCCGCGTTGCCGCAGGCGATGTCCCCGGACTCCCAGGCCCACTTGATGCCGTGCCGCACCATCGGGACAGTCGCTCCGGCGAACTGCTTGGTCAGACGGTCCTGGAGGTCGCGGTAGCCGAGTGGGCCGCCGACCAGGACGTCGACCGTACGTTCGGCCCATGTCTTCAGATCTGCCGCGTTCAGGCCGTGGCGACGGCCGCTCGCCTCCGTGGCGCCCAAGCGCAGCCGCAGGGTGGCGGTGTGCGCGGCGGCGGCCTGGTCCAGTGGCCACAGGTGCAGGGTGCGGCGCATGCACCGCACCTTGACCAGAGATCCGCCCGGGGCGAGCGCGTTCCTCAACTGCCCGGCGGTGAAAGCCGGAAGGCGGGTGTGGGCGGTGACGAACGGGGTCAGCAGCCGGGCCGCGTGCATGCCTGCCTGGGCGTCGGCGATGCGGGTCACGCTGCTTGGGCCGGGAGCCTGACCCCAGCCGTGGCGGGTGGCGACCGCCGCCCGTTCGACGGCGGCCGGTACTGCCACGGTGGAGGACAACTCCGGTGCTCCTCTGCGCTGGTGGAGACAGGCGCGGTCTGGTTGGCCGCCAGGAGCATCCGAGCGTAGTGGGGGCTTTCAGTCCACCGGGGCCGATGCCGGAAGCTGGTGCCGGTCCGGCCACAGTTCGCCGACCATGCCCGCGATCTGTACGTATCCGGCCTGGACCTCGGCGAACTGCGCCTCGGTTCCCCACCAGTGCCGGTCGTTGTGGTGGCTGTGGTACTGGCCCCAGTCGCCCGTCCAGCCCGGCTGGCTGCTGGTCCCGTGCAGGTCGAACTCCTGGGGGTGGTCGTACACGTACGTGCCGGGCAGCGGCACGAACCGGAACAGGGAGGCGCGTTCGACGTCCGGGGCGATCTCCGCGAGCAGGTCCATCGTCTCTTCGGTGGTCTGCCGGTCCTCGCCGGGATAGCCGTGGATGAGGAACAGCTTGACCTTGATGCCGGAGTTCCTGCTCCACCGCACGGCCCGCCGGATGTGGTCCGCGGTGATGTTCTTGCGCATGGCCTTGAGGATCCTCGGGCTTCCGGACTCCATGCCGTACTTGACCTCCACGCAGCCGGAGGCCGCCATATCGGCCAGCAGGGCCTCGTCCACGGTGTCCACGCGGGACAGCGCGGACCACTTCAGTCCCAGGTCCGTGATGCTGGTGCAGATGTCGCGGACTTTGGTCTTGTTCACGATGAAGTTGTCGTCCACGATGGCGAATCCTTCGATCCCGTACCGCTCGATCATGTCCACGAGTTCGCGGCGGGCGCTGGCTCCCGACCGGTACTGGATGCGGGTCTGGGCAGCCGCGCAGAACCGGCAGGGGAACGGGCACCCCCGGCTGAACATGACGTGGGCCATGAGCAGGTCGGTGGTGCTGAGCCGGTCGGACATCACCACGTCCTCGACGGGCAGCAGGTGACGGGCCGGCAGGGGCAGCGTGTCGATGCTCTTGAGCAGGGTCCGGGGCGGGGTACGGACGACAACACCGTGGCGCCGGTAGCAGATGCCGTTGACCTCCTCGAAGCGCCGGGCACGGCCGTGGGCCAGGAGTTGGAGGAAGGTCTCCTCGCCTTCCCCGATGCCGACCGCGTCCGGTTCGATGTCCAGCAGCGTCTGTTCGGGGTAGAAGTTCGGGTGGACGCCACCGACCAGGACCACCGGATCGCCGTCGTACTCGCTGTCCCGGCGGCAGTCGCGGATGATCCCGTAGGTGGCCGAGGACGGGATGGTGAAGGCCACCGCGTCGAAACCGATGAAATCCCTGACGTGGTCGCTGGTGCTGACCTTGACGACCTGGACGTCGTGTCCGTGGGCTTCGGCGACCGCCGCCAGGTACAGCACCCCGAAGGGCGGGAACTCCTTGCGGTTCTCCTTGAACCGCGCGAGATCGAGAACTTCCGGATAGACCAGGGCAACACGCATTGTTCCCTCCGGCTCTTCTGGGCGATCTTCTGTTGTCGGTGCCCGTCCGTCTCCCCCGCCATGGGCCTTGGGGATCGGTTCGGCGGACTCTGGTGGTCAGCGTTGTCATCGGTCTACCCCCGGGGTGGTGGATGCCGCCCGGCTTCGGTCGGGGGGCGCGGAGCCGGGCGGCGGATCGGGGGGCCGTGTCCGGCCGAGTCAGCGCCGGACTGCCCGAGCGGCCAGTCGTCTCGCGGTCAGCGCGGGCGTCGGTATCGGTGTCTTCCGGGCGATGCGGGCCCGACCGCCTTCGCCGGCACGGTCCTTTCCAGTTGACGGTTCCGGGGTTCTACAGGGGCAGGGTGACGACGATCGTCTTTCCGCTGCCGTCGGCGTCGGCCGGTACGGCGGTGGTGCCTCCGACGTCGTCCACCAGCGCCCGGACGATCGCCAGCCCCCGTCCGCCCAGGCCGTCCACGTGGGCGACGAGCAGCGCGCTCGGCCGGTACGGGTGGCGGTCGTGGACCGCGATGGTCAGGAACCCGTCCTCGACCACCAGGCGCACGTCGAAGTACTCGGAGAGCAGCGCCGCGTGCTGCACACAATTGGTCGTCAGCTCGTTCAAGACCACCAACGCGACGTCCAGCAGCGGATGGTCGCGGGACAGACCGCACTCGGCCAGCGCTTCGCGCACCTCGCGGCGGATGCGCGGCACGGAGACCGCCACCGTGGGCAAAGTGCAGTGGTAGTCCAGCGGGGTGTGCACGGCCGTCACGCCCGTCCTGGTCACGCGATCCCGCCCAGGTTGAGCAACGTGTCCCAGTCCACTTCAGACCACCGCGCACAGTCGCGGTGGCTGGGCCGGAAGTCCCGCAGGGTGAACGGAGGCTTCTCCTCGTACGGCGCGGAGTTGCTGTCGGTCCGCTGAGCAGATGCCACCACCGGGTGATCACCGGGCTTCGTGAACCAGCCGGCCCAGCCACGGGCTGGGCCCGACTGGGCAAGGCGCCGCAGTGCTTCCCCCGGGGTTCGCTGTGGGAGCGGCCGGAGTTCCCCGCCGTGCTCCGGCACTGCCGCACTTCCGGCCGGCCGGGGTGTCTCTTCAGAAGGAAAATCACGGATCGAGGTGCGCACGGCTGCCATGCCAGTCCTTGTCGTGGCTGGAATCTCTGGGTGCTGTGCCACTCAGCGTGACCGCTCCGGTACGGCAAGTCCATCTGCGAAAAACGTCATCTTCGGCGCGTCAAGACGAAAGCGGCGCCATCTTTCGCCATCTTTCCGAGAGCGGGTCAGATAGGGCCTGGGAGCGGGCAATAGCCTTACGGTGGTGGGGAATCGGCGTACGGACGTACGGGACGGGAAGCCATGCGGACACTGTTGGCACTGCTCACCGAACAGCGCGGCTGGGCCTCCTTCCGGGTCTTCGCCATGCAGTTCGACAAGGCCGCCCAGCAGCTCGCCCGGGACAACAAAGACCCTCGGATCGGAGATGTCTGCCTGTCTCAGCGCACCTTCGAGCGCTGGATACACGGCTCTTCCAAGCCCACCGTGGATTCACGGCGGATCCTGGTCGCGATGTTCGACCACTCGATCGAGGACTTGATGTCACCCCCGCCGACAGGCACCCAACCGGGGCCGTCGAGCACCGTGTCACCGTTCACAGACCGCCCGGCGCCAGCCGATGTATATGACATGGGAAGGCAGGCGGCGATGGCTGCTGATCGAGCGCTGAGATTCGCGGTGCTGGCGGAGACCGGCCGTATCGGGCCGGAAACGCTGGACCACATCCGCAGCGAAGTGACCCGGATCGCAGCCGTGTACCCGCGGGTTCCCCTGCACACGATCCTGGGGGACCTGATCGAAATTCAGGACCTGACGTTCCGCCTGCTGGAGACCGGGCGTACCAAGCCTGGGCAAGCCCGGGACCTGTACTTCCTGGCAGCTATGACGTCCGGGATGCTGGCCAAGGCGAGCCACGACCTGGGCGATATCAGATCCGCGATGGCGCAGGCCCGCAGCGCGTACGTATGCGCAGACCACGCGGACCACCAGCCGATGCGCGCCTGGGTCCGCGGCCTGCAATCGCTCATCTCCTACTGGGCGGGCAACCCGGGGGAGGCCCTGCGGTTCTCCCAGCGTGGGTCAGCCGAGGCCGCCCGCGTCTGCGGAACCGCCGGCGCATGGCTCGCCGCCCTGGAAGGCAGAGCCCACGCACTCCTGGGAGACCGCGAAAGCGTCGACGCGGCCATCGCGCGAGCCGACGCCAAGCGAGAGGGCCTGGTCCCCGACGAACTCGACGCCATCGGGGGGATCCTGACCTTCTCCGCGCCCCGTCAGCTCTACTACACAGCAGAGGCCGCCGTGCTCCTGGGCCTGCCGTCCAGGCGCGCCGAGCGCGCCGCTGAGGCGGCAGTCGGTGCTTACCTCAATGCGGCCGAGGGGGAGTGGGCCTTCGGCGACGAGGCTGGAGCGCGTACCAACCTGGCGCTGACCAGGATCGCCAATGGGGATCTGGACGGGGCCCTGCCGGAACTCCGTGCCGTGCTGGACCTGCCCGCCGCACAGCGCAACCACGGCATCGTCATCAGCGTCCGCCGCGTACTCGACGCTCTGGCCGCCGGCCCCGTACGCTCCGCCCCGCTGGCCAGGAACATGCGGGCGGAAATCGAACTTTTCACCACCAACCCCGTTCCCGCCCTCCCCCGTTAGGGTCCGACCATGTATCCAGTGATTCAGCAGGCCGAACGCCTGGAACTGCGGGAGTTCACCTCTGAAGACGTAGCCGCCGTCCACGCGGTCTACGGCGATCCGGAGGTCACCCGGCATCTGAGCTTCGAGCCGCGCACCATGGAGCAGACCGCCGCCTTGGTGTCCGGCTGGATGGCATCGGCGCAGGCCGAGCCGCGCATCGAATACACCCTGGCCGTGATGCTGCGCGGCGAGGCCCGGACCATCGGGGTCGTGCGCCTGGCGATGGACCCGCACCAGCAACGCGCCGCCACCGTGGGATTCGCCCTGGCAACCGATACGTGGGGCAAGGGCCTGGGTCTGGAGACCGTCGGAGCCGCATTGACGCTGGCGTTCGACGACCTGGGGCTCCACCGGGTCTGGGCGGCTCGCGCTCCGTTGAACACTGTCTCGGACAAGACTCTTCTCGCCGCCGGGTTCACCCGCGAAGGCACGATCCGCGAGCACGTGTTCACGCGGGGAGCCTGGCGGGACTCCATCGTCTACGGAGTCCTGGAGTCCGAACGACTCTGACCCCCAAGCCCGGCCAAGGGGCGCCCGGCTTGGCGGTACCGACGAAAGAAACGAAGTAACGAACTATGCCCATGAGCCGGGCAGGTGCCAGGCCCTTCGTTCGTAGCTACAAACGAAGGGCCTTCGGGCAGAGTGGCCGTGACCTGCACCGATGGCGCCGCGGGCAGGCCAGAGGTACGGCCGAGACCTGCTCGCCGTGTTCGCCGTACAGTCACAGCCGTGAATTGACCGATCGTCACCTGGAGAGATGCTGATGACTGCCCTGGTTCCGCTCGACGACGAGGAGATCCGCGCCCTCCTGGCGGACCTGCCGGGCTGGACCCGGGCCGGCGACGCCATCGAGCGCGTGTACGGGGACACACCTGGACCGTGCGGTGGTACTCGTCAGCTGACGCCCAGCCGCTCCCGGGCGGCGTAGAGCCCGACCACGGATGCGGCACCGACGGCCCGGCCTTCGGCGACCAGTTTCACCGCGTCGGCCAGCGGCACCCAGCGCAGCATCGCGCCCTCGTTGATGTCCATCTCGCCCACACGGGTGGCACCGCGCCCCAGATAGATGTGGTTGGCCGCGGCAGCCGTACCAGTCATCGGTTCGAAAGTGACCAGATGCTCCATGGTCGCCGGACGCCACCCGGTCTCCTCTTCGGCTTCACGGCGTGCGCAGTCGGCGGGGGTCTCACCATCTTCGACGTAGCCGCCGGGCAGTTCCAGGACAGTGCGGCCGAGGATAAAGCGATGCCGTTCCAGCATCAGCACGTGGTTCTCTTCGTTGACGACAAGGGCCATGGCCGCATCCGGGAGGCGGAGGACGTACTGCTCGAACGGCACGCCGTCGGGGAGTTCCACGGAAGCGATCGACAACTTGGCCTTGCGGGTGTCATCGACGATCCTCTCGCCGTGGATCTTCCACTGGGGGATGTCCTGGGCAGCGGAGTCCCGTACGGGGTCGCTCGGCGGTGCTGTCATGCCGTCCACCGTAGAAGACGGAGGAGGCCGACGTGGTCAGTACGTGGCCTGTGGTCGTGGTGGTTACGTACGCAACAGGTAACGCTCGTACGGGACTCTGGGGCGGAGTTGTTGGACTTTCTGGACTGGTCCTTCGCGCGCGGGCGTACGCGTACCTGCAAGGGATGTGAGCCCTAAGTCAAGCGAAGCATGATGTATGAACTGTAAGAGGGCGGAGCGTGAAGCGGCCTGGACGAAAGCACATCTTCCTCGGCTCAGCCCGCGTCGGACTCAGTCGGTCCTGGGGGGCTCTGGTGTCCGCAGTCCAGGCTGGTGCCATCAGCGTCGACAACTGTGTAGTCGAGTACGACCTTGGTGGGGTCGCCGTCTTCGTAGAGCCACACAGTGATGCAGTCCGGCGAGACGCAGGTGGAGAACCAGACTTCGATCCCGTCGACAGTCTGCCGGACAGTGAGCCCTTCTCCAGGGTTCATCCAGTAGTCCTCGCCGTAGGGCTCGATGAACAGACAGACCACGCTGTTGCCTACGTTCTGCACGGGAAATTCGTTACGCCCCACCAGATCCCCCAAGATCTTCGCCTTGCAAACTTCCACACTAGTCACGATGTTCTGTGCCGAGTTGGGTCTGTGTCTGGGAGCCTCGGGGCACCTCACGCAGTGGAGCCATCACGTTGCTGAGAAGATCTCAGTAATCAAACCTGATCCTGCGATACTTCGAATCCGTAAGGTTGCCTCCCACCTACGAGACTCCATATGGAGTCTCTCTCTACCAAGCCAGCCCATTCCTCAAAATGCATTGGGCCGTCGCGGAACCACCAGTTTTCATGTCCGCCCGCGATCCCAAGCTCCTCGTCCATCGCGTAATGATATTCGAGCAGGACTTGAGAATAGTATTCATGCTCTCCATTTGCATCAGCAACCTCAAACTGGCGGACAAAACCAACAATGAATGTCGGCTCCGGAAGCCAATTTGCCCCGCCGTATTGAAATAGGAACCCATCGGAATCCGGGATATCAGGTACGTCGAACTCGACTTGCGCAAACCGCCGGACCGCCTCATGTAGATCAACCACAGTCGGCACTGAAATCCCCTCCATGGACGGGCCGAACAAAGCCCTTGCTACTTGAGCGGCAGATTCAATCGGATTCCTGGCGGACATAGTTAACCCTCAACCTCCTTGATCTCTAAGCCAAAGCAACTGCAGTCCTTGATCTCAACTGGCCGAAGCAATTGATCTTGGTCTCGTAGGCTCGGTGGCCTCATCCACCGCTCGGAGACCGCAGCCTGTGAACGTCCCGCCCCGCCGTGCTCCCTGTCGCCCGCAGACCGCGAGGAGATCTCCCGGGGCATCGTCGAGAACCTGGAAGGCGGACAGACAGCCGCCCGGATCGGACGCTGCCCCTCGGTGGTCAGTCGGGAGATCAGCCGCCACGGCGGCCGAGCCAACTACCGCGCCCACCACGCGAACGACTAGGCCGGACAATCCCGTTCCCGGCCCAAGACGCGGAAACTCGACCGGCTACCCGACCTGCGCCGTGAAGTCCAGGCCCGCCTGGGCCGCGGACTGTCCCCCGACCAGGTCGCCGGCCGGTTGCGCCGGGAACGCGGCCGCACCGACCCTGACAGGGTGATCTCCCACGAAGCCGTCTCTCCCCCAGACTCCGTCCGGGAGGTGCCCCCCTCCTGGATCCACGCCCTGCCCAAGGGTGAGCCCGCCCGCCACGGCGTCGCCCCGCGCTCGGGCCGGGCCGAACGCCGCCCCCGCGGCCGAACGAAGCAGACCGGCGCCCGGATCGTCGGCATGCGCTCCATCGACGACCGCCCCGCCGAAGTCGAGGACCGCAAGGTCCCCGGAGGCCGGGGGACCGGCTGACAACACTCGGCAGGGACGGGAAGTCCGCCCCGGGCACCCTGGTCGAGCGCACCAGCCGCTACACGATTCCTGGTCCCCCTGCCGTCGGGGAAGAACGCCACCGACGTCTGCGACGCCCTCATCGAGTCGGTCCGCGACGCACCCAGGCAGATGCCCACCAGTCCGACCTGGGACCAGGGCGGTGAAACGGCCCAGCACCAACGCCTGTCCCCGGCCACGGAGTCGGACGCGTACGTCGCCCACCCGCACTCCCCGTGGGAACGCGGGACCAACGAGAACACGAACCGGCTGCTGCGCGAGTACTTCCCCAAGGGCACCGACATCACCGCCCACGAGCCCTACCCGCGGGCCGTCGCCGAGGAACTCAACGCCCGGCCCCGCCGTATCCTCGACTACCAGACACCCGCCGAGGTATTCGCCGAGCTGCTGGCCGCCTCAATTGCTTCGACCAGTTGAGATCAAGCAACACCGCCGACCACGCCTTCAACAACGAGGTCAGCCGCCTCCGCGGCGTGCTCTCCACCGCGGTCAAGCACATGGTCAACCCGCTGACCGTCCCGCGCGGCGTGTTCACCGGCTTCACCTGGCTCCCACCCGCGGCCCGCGCCCCCATCTGAGCACCACCGCCCCGCCCAGCCGGTGACCGCCGGTCCCAGGCCGTCACACCATGCCCGGAACCGTCACACGGCGTGAACCAGTTGAATGGTTACGCTTAAATGTCGGATTTTGTAAGATCTTTTAGTATATCTGATATTTCTGCAATCCATTTCCTGTATCCATCGCAACGATCCCGAGGATCATAAGAACACCCCATGCCGACTAGGAGGTTCTCAATTTCATCACTGGACAAGCATTCACTCGTAATTGTCTCTATATCGGACATGACTCCACTCATGCGGAGCCTGTCGCGCCGAAAGAAAACTCGAACCACCTCCTCCACCTCTCCTTCCAGATCTCAATCTTCATGGAAATATCCGGAAATAATGTAGTGCAGTGATTCGAATTTCATTGACAAGAGTCTATTCTCAGATTACGAACGATGTGAGGTGCCTGGCTGGCGATTGCGTATGTCCGCCGAGGAATCAACCCGCGCATCTGAAGCTACGATCACCGCTTCAACAAGATGACTATCTGCGATCCGGTCGGCAAGATCTTCAGAGCATGCAATATAAGTGGAACACAAATCATAGTCACTGCCGACAACCCAGCTACGGTCGGCAGGCCACCAGTGTTCGGGGCCGATAGTCCCATCTTCGTCTGCGTAAGCTCTGACAGTTTCGAGCTCCGTCAAGGACGATACCCAGACAGTCGGCTCCTCCATTCCGCGCACAATTCTGGCAAGTTCATAGCTGAAGTAGATATCCTGACCCGAATTCGTAACCGAGGCTAGGATCTCAACAAGGCCATGCCGGGTCTCCGGGTCCGGCTCTCCGTCTTCAACAAACCAACTCGGGACACCAGGCCTCTCCAACGCCGGATTTAGGGCCTTGAACATCAATTCACCATGATATTCTGCACCTGCTTCTTCTGCCAATTCTTTCCAGGTAATGACCTGGTTGACATCTTCCTCAATTGACCACTTATGAAAGACTCGGACGTAGGCGGGAAACCCTTCAGGTACCACTTCCGTGACAACGTGTCGATGGACATCGGTTGAACGCGTTAGACGCTCACGCAGCCAAGACAGTGCAAGTCGAGGCTCAGCTACGACCTGTGCTGGTTTATGAATTTCACTAGCCATGAAAATCTTCACCCCTGCATTGGTGTCCATTCACGGGGGCTACGTTGTCGCGGGTAGCCAGGGGTTCCCGTTCAGGGCACGGTGGATGGCAGCCAGCGGTGTGACGCCGTGACCGCGCGCGCTGACGAGGTAGGAGCGGACCCGCAAATAGTCGCCCAGCGTTTCGGGCGTATGCCAGTACCCCGAGACGGCCTGATGCCGTTTCGGCCCTCGAAGTGCCTGTTCACTGGGATTGCTGGTCCAGGGGACCGCGAAGTTCCGGGTGAACAGCCAGACCTGCTCGGCCTTGTCCTTCAACCGAGCCGCCAACCGGTAGCCGGGATGGTTTCCCGCCTTGTCCCAATCCCGCAGTCGATTGGTCGTCTTCCCCCAGTCCACCGCCTTGTCGTAGCGGGCCCGCAGGTCCGTCAGCAGTTTCGCGTCAAGGCTGTCGCGTCCGTCCGCACCCGCGGCGGCCACCGCCTTCCCGGCCTCCCGCAACACCTCCATCACCTTCCGCGCCCAGCCCTGCTCACCACCCTCGGCCAGGGCGAGCACCGCCTTGCAGTGCCTGATCAGGTGCGCCGCACACTGCTGGACCCCGCCCAAGGTGGCGTCGAACTGATGCCAGCCGCTGTAGTCGTCACGCACCAACACTCCCGCCCAACCTTCCAGCACCCCAAGTCCCTTAATGGCCTCACTGGAACGGGCGTTGACGGGGATGTACCAGATCAGCCGCTCGCCGGGAGTTCGCAAGGTGATCGCGTGGGGGGCTCCGGGCAAGGGCCGTCCCAAGGAGTCGGTGTCCTTGCGCAGGACATGGACCGGACTCTCGTCCCCGCACAGCACCGCCTCGCCGCGCAAGGCCACCCGCATCGCCTCATCGAAACCGGCCACGTCCAGACGCTGGGCCAGGCGGGCATGGGCGCGGGCGACGAATCCGGAGGAAACCTCAACCCCGAGCAGGAAGTTCATCAGCGTCGCGGTGCGTTCAACCGGGACGTTGCCCTCTCTGCCCAGCAGTACGGCCGCCGCGTTCAGGTTCGGGCCGTAGGAAACGGTGCCGGCCCGCGCGTGCGGAACCTGAGCGGTGGTCGTGTGACCGCAGCCGCACCGTCGCCGGGGCAGCACATAGGCGACCTTCTCCAAGACCACCGGCAGGATGTCCCAAACCTGGGCCCAGGTGCCCCCCAGCTCGCGGGCGTCCGCGAGATCGCCGCCGCAGCTCCCGCAGTCGGCGGGGGTGGCGAGAACCTCCGTACGGTCCGGCTTGTCGGCGGGCTCCAGCCGGACATCCCTATGGCCTTTTTGCCCGCCGGGCTTGCGGTCCTTGGAACGCTCCCGCGAGGACAAGTCCGCCCGTTTCTTGGCTTTTGCCGCGATCGAGTCCTTCGAGAAGGGCTGGCCGGAGTTCGTGGAGTCCCGGTCCAGCCGCCGCTTCAACTCCGCGACCTCCAGCCGCAAGGTCACGATCTCGGCGCGCAGCTCATCGATCACGCCGGCCTGGACAGCGACCAGCGCGGCCAGATCCGCGTACGACGGCTGCTGTGACATGCGGACCAACCTACTGACCCGTCAGGCATGCCTCAGAATCCTCCCACCCGTGAATGGACACGCGCAGACGCCAAATCACCGCGCAGGGCGGCAAGTTCGACAGAGAGCCCTTCATCGGGCCGAACGGGATCAGACACGTAGCCAACTTAGCGATCAACTAGCAGAGCTGGACAGCGGAGCCCACCCTGCTGAATAGCTACCTGCGACTGGGATCAAGCGCATTTCACATGGTCGCTCGATGGCCGATCGCGCGCAGCACATCGGACAGCCAGACCAGTCCGTACCCCAGGGTCTTTTCGCGATCCTCGGTAATCTCCAGGGAGAACTGCCAAGACTCGCTCAGCTGCCCCATCGTCAGTCCGCTTGGATATTCGGTGGGATCATAGAGCTGATCTGGCGGGATATTCCAGAAATAGTCATCCGAAATAGACAACTCCACTCCCTCCGTTTCCTCGACGTGAGAGAGGAGGGCATCCATCACCTTGCGCAGTTCGGAAATCTGAATATTCATCTACTATTTCACTCCCCTATATCTCGAAGTTTCTGTTCCGCCTGCTTGCGGAATCCGGCAATTTCTTTCTCCAAGTGTTCGATTCGAGTTCTGATGATTCGTTCCTGAACTCCAGGCCGCGACGCATTTTTGGCCAGGATCCCCATATTGTCATAGGCGTAAGGATCTGCTCGGTACGCGTCCAATTTTGCCTGATGCTCATTTGCCCGATCCGTGAGGGACTGTGCCCCCTTCCGCGTCGATTTAATCGAAGCGGAATCCTTCGCCTCGGAAAGTGCCGTACTGATGTCGTCGCCGAGCTTCTGAGCCCCATCATAACCGCCAGCGGCACCGGCAGCCATGGCAGTCACGCCAACCACTCCCTGGCCTACCGCAACGACGCACATCCCACCGCCAGTAGGAACTCCTGCTAGTGCGCACTCGCCGACCGCGGCCGCGGTCATACCGCCACCCCCAACGATCATCTGTACCGACATTCCCGCTTCCACGGCATGCCCGATCAAAGATGGAGCCTGGCCAGCAAATGCTTTTACATATTCCTTGACCGTATCGTGAACAGAAATAGCCTTGACAAACGCCGAGGCGAATTTAGACGTCTTGGGCTTCTTGGTGTATTCCTTAACCCAGTTTCCGGCATCGACGTCGATCCAGTTATGGCCGCCACCCGTTCCGCCGCCAGCTCCCCTTCCGCTGCCCTGAGTGCATCGGTGGGTGTCGCAGTACGACTGTGGCACCACGCCACCGGCACTGAGCGTGATGGCCTCGTAGTTCTCACCAAAACCGACAACCGAGAAGCCGCCGCCTCCACCACCCCTTCCAGGGGGGCCCGGTTTGCAGATGTACTGACCGCTCATGCACTCTTCAATCGACAACCCGCTGGGGTCCGAGTACGTGAGCGGGCTGTTGTTGCTGTACGAATACCCGTGCATCTGCTGCGTGTCGGACAGGTCCATCAGCGGGTCCACCGAAATGAACCGGCCTAGTGTCGGGTCGTACTCACGCGCGCCGATGTGCGTCAGGCCCGTCGCGTCCATCGGCATGCCGAGGAAGCCCTTGTCGTCCGGCCAACCACCGGTCATTGCCGACGGTTGCGGACCGCGGGCCTCACCGAACGGCTTGGATGCCCGCCGGGTCGCCACCAGCGTCGACGCGTCCAGCGTGGTCGAACCCGTGCCGTGGTGGTCGCTGGCGAGATAGGTGAGTTTGCCGCCCGACCGCACCACCGACGGGCCCTCGGCCGCCGCGTAGTAGCGGGTGGCCTTCAGCTGGCCGCCCGCTGTCAGCGTCAGTTCGTCCCCGTCCAGGTACAAGGTGGTCTGGCCCGGCTCCCGCCGGATCAGGCGCTCGCCCTCCGCGTCGTAGACGCTGGAGGACTCGCCGACCGTCGAGGCGGTCTTGGCGAGCCGGCCCTCGACGTCCCACGTCAGTGTCTGCGGTTTGCCGTCCGTGCCCGGACGGGTGGTCGTGTTGCCGTTGTTGTCATAGCCGTAGCCGGTCTTGACCGGGGCCGCGGAACCGGTCTGTACGGTCGCGGACTTCACCGCGTGGCGCGGGAAGCCGTCCCCGGCCGACGGGGCCTCAAAGGAGGTCGCCGTGTCCGATGCGCCGCCGACGCCGTGGTCGATCTGCTGGGTGCGGTTGCCGACCACGTCGTACTCGAACGACTGCCAGTACGGCGCCGGGCCGCCCACCGATGCACTGCTGGGGGTGGTGTTCGCGCACCCGCCGACGCCCGGGATTGACGGCCCCGGCTTCTCCTGCACTGCGCCCTTGTCCGACCATGCCTGGGTCACCCGACGCAGCGGGTCGTAGGCGAAGCACTGGGTGTCGCGGCCGCCGGTGTCCTGCTGGGTGCTGATCGAGGTGACGTCGCCGACCGGTGAATACGTGTAGCCGGTGATGTCCACCGACGTGGTGGCCTGGGCCTGCTTGTCCAGAGTTGTCTTCAGCACCCGGCCGGTCGCCTCGTCGTAGACGGACGAGAACGCGACCTGCTTGGGGAAATCGCCGTAAGTGATCCGCTGCTGCTTGCCGTACGGGTCGTAGGTGGTGAAGTTGACGTAGTCGTCCTTGCCGCCCATCGCGCTGAGCTGGCCGCCGGCGGTGTAGGAGTAGCCGACCGTCTCCGCGTCGATGTCCCCGACCTGGGGGCGGTCGGTCGAATACGGCAGACCCGTCACCGGCTCATAGATCATCGATGTCTCGTACGTGCCGGCGAGCTTGCCCTCGACCTGCGGGATCGTCACCCGCGAGCCGGCCGGCCGGTAGGACCCGGTGTCGAATCCGGTGATCTCCTGTGTGTACGCGGCGCCCTTGGCGCCACCCACGTACCGGGTCGCCCCGTCCGCCTGGCCCTTCGCGAACCGGTCGTAGGACCAGTGCGCGAGCTTGGTCGCGTCGGTCGGCGTCCCGCTGTACAGGTCCGTCTTACGGCCCAGGACGTCGTAGCCGTAGCTCAGCTTCTGCCCGGCCGCATCCGTGGACTGGGTGACCTTGCCGAGGACGTCGTAGTCGGTGGTGGACGTGCCCTGGTCCGGGTCGTTGGTCTTGGTCTTCCGGCCGAGCAGGTCGTAGAAGTACTCCCACGTGTTGCCCGCCGGGTCCCTGACCGACTTCAGCTGGCCACGCGGGTCGTACGCGTACGCCGTACTGTCGAACGCGCCCTCGGGCTTGTCGCCCTTGTACTGCCGCAGTTCGGCGGGCTTTCCGCGGGCGTCACTGATCGCGGTGGTCGCCACGCCGCCGACCGGCGGGGTCGCGTCGGTGCGCTCCGCGCCGGGGTAGGCCGTCGTGGACCGCCACTGCTCGACGGCCTTCGAGGAGAAGGTCTCGGCGGTCTTGCGGCCCATGCCGTCGTAGAAGACACCGGACTGGCCGGGGACTTCGTTGTCGTTCACCGCGAACGGGGTGGTCGACGGCTCGGAGGAGGCATTGAAGTAGGTGTTGTTGGACTTCACCGCCCGGCCGAGGCTGTCGTAGAAGACATCGCTGACCAGACGGCCGGTCGCGCCGGTGGCCGTCGAGTCCTGGGTCTGGCGGGGCTGCAGGAAGCTGTTCAGGATCTGGTGGCTGACCGCGTACGACTCGTCGTTGCGGATCTTCTTCGTCGTCACCGTGCTCGGTGCGGTTTTGTTCAGGCTGTAGGCGAACTGCAGGTCCGCCGACTGGACGTCCTTGCTCCGGCCCGGCAACCAGGCGGAGGTCAGGCGGCCGAGCACGTCATAGGTCAGTTCGGTGGTCAGCCCGTTGACGTCGACCGTCTTCACCGGAAGGTTGCGGGACGTGCCGTATGTGGTGCTGGTCGCCCAGCCCAGGGGGTTCGTCACCGTCACCGAGACCGGCAGCGAACCGGTCGCCGGGGTGTACTGGGTCGTCGTCTCCGAGCCCAGCGCGTCCTTGACCGAGACGGGCCGACCGTACGTGTCGGACACGGTGGTCGCCGCCGTGGTGAACACCGGCACCGCCCCGGTGTACGCGGTGGCGGCCTGCGTCGAGGTGACATCGCCGATCTGCCCGACCTGGCCGAACGGCAGGTTGTCGTACAGGGTCCGGGAATGGGACACCGTGCTCGTCGCGCCCGGTGCGGTCGCGCAGTTCCCGACCACCGACACCACCTCGGTGGGCAGCCCGATCAGGTTGCGCGCGGTGTTGTGCGTGTACGAGGACTTCGTGCACATCTCCTGGACGCCGTCGCCGGTGTCGGCGACCTGGGTGGTCAGCCCGTAGGTCGGCTCGAAGGTGTTCGACGTCTGGGTCTGGCGCCAGGTCTTGCCGTCCGACAGCAGCGACCGTGTGCGGGTCGACGAAGTGCGCTGCATCTGTGCGGTCAGATCCGGCAGGCCCGTTCCGCGGACGTGCTTGGCGGCAACCGCGCCAGCCCAAGGCGTATTCAAGGTGACACCGGCCAGGGTGCCGCCGTCGCCGGTGAAGGCCTGCGACTCGTACGAGAATCCGGCGAACCGGTCCGTGTCCGTCAGTTGCTCGCCGACGGAGTTGGTGAGGGACACCGCGCGTTTGGATTTATCCGCCTTGACGTCGCCGTCCATGCCTCGCAGGTAGAACGCGGAGGCCTGGGTGACCGGGGTCGGGGCGACACCAGCCCGGGTGATCACCTGGCCGTAGCCGCGGAAGGAGTTCCAGGTCCGCTTCTTGTCCGCAGTCAGTTCACTGTCGTCCCGGTGCCAGGCGGCGGGGCCGACGTACTCGTAGCGGGTGGAGCGGGTTGGGGCGCCGCCGGTGGCGTCGTACTCGGTGACTGCGGAGACGACGTATTTGTGGAACCAGTGGACGACCGGCTCGGCCTGGTCATCGTAGTTCCACCACATCGGGTAGCAGCGTTTGCCGTTGGTATCCGGGGCGGGCAGGGCATTGGCGTCGCAGTCCGGTGCGGCGAACTGCACGTTGGTCTGTGCGCCGCTCTCTGACGTAATGGTGGAGAGCCGGCGGCGGTTCATCGGCGGGGCCAGGTCGCCGCCCTTGTCGACCCGGTTGTTCAGGAACTGCCCGGCGAAGTCCACAGCCGGCATAACGGTCTTGTTCGCGCCGTCGAATCCGGTCCGGATGACCGATTTGAGCCACAGCGTCGGCGAGGTGCCGTCCTGTGGGTCGGGGAACTCCTGGTCGAGGGCGTACTCGTCGACCGTCTGGTAGGCGGGGCCTGCCAGCGTCTGCGTAGTGATCTTCGTCAGGCGTCGGGTGGTCCAGAAGGTCGGCGAGTAGTTCTCACACGTGCCCGTGGCGGCGCACTGCTGGTCGACGGGGACATCCGGCCACTTCGCCGCATTCGCCTTGGTCAGTTTGGCCGGGGCGCAGTCGAAGTCCTTGGTCGGCAGGCAGCGTTCGGCCGTGTCGAACAGCACCTGCGCAGTGGGCTTCCCGCTGTCGGTGGCCCGCGAACCGTAGGTGACCTTGGTGAGGTAGCCGCCGCGGGTGTACGGGGTCAGCGTGCCGGTGCCGACGGTGGTGGCGCCGCGCTTGTAGGAGTTCTTCTCGGTGGCGTAGCTGTAGGTGACCAGGCCGCCGCGTGGGTCCACGACGTAGTCGAGGTTCCAGCGCCAGGCCTGGTTGCAGAAGGAGTCGGCGAAGCCCGAGGCTTTGTTGCAGGGCTCTCCGGCGTTGTTGCCGTACACCGGGGCCGTCCAGGCGGAGTTGGTCGTCGCGCCGGTGTTGCCGCCGCCCGGCTTGTAGTTTGCGCCGAAGAAGTACTGCACGCCGTCGGCTGTGGTCACCTTCCAGTGCTCGCCGTCGTTGTCGCCATTGTTCGTGCCGGTGAGCAGCTCGACCTTCGAGCCGTCATCGCCTTCAGTCCGCCACAGCCCGGTCTTGTCGTCCTTGACCAGGGTCGTGTTGCTGCCGGACAGGGACATGGTCACGGAGTTCTGCGGGGACCAGCACTGTTCGCCAGTGTGCTCCTGGCCATCCTTCGTGCAGGCCTTGTACGAGCGCTCGACGAAGCCCGGGGAGTAGTCCCAGCCGTCGCCGACCCAGGAGGACTGGTTGTTGGTCGAGGTCGTGCGGCCGTCCACGCCCGCGGAGTTGTAGGCCAGCGAGACTTTGGGCGCGGCCCCGCCCAGGGCGGTCGGCACCGCGATCGGGTACGACCAGGAGAACGAGCCGGAGTTGCCGCCCACCTGCCAGGAGCCGGTCGAAGAAAGGGAGGTGGCCTTGTAGTCGCCCGAGGCTCCGGTCGGTCCGGCGGTCGCCGCGAGCACCATCCGGCCGCCGGCCGGGGTACTCAGCATGCGGCTGTCGCCGGCCGGGGCCGCCAGGTCGACGTCCGCGACGACCTGCGAAGCCTTCGGGTCGTTGTGCGAGGCGATCGGGGTCTGGGTGCGGCACTCGGCCCGGTCCGGCGTGGTCAGCGCGCACTCGGGCAGCGTCACCAGGCGGACCCGGCCGGCCCAGTCGCCGCCGAACGCGCCGCGGATGTCGGCGTAGTCCACCCCGACGGTCAGGCGGCCCGGCTCCGTACGGCCGTCGCTGCGGCCCACGGCCAGCAGCAGGCCGTCCACGCCGGCCTTGTCGGCGACCTTCTTGTCGGCGACCTCCACCCGGACCTTGTCCGGGGCGGCGGGGGCCTGCGGTTCGGTGGTCAGGCGCAGGGTTCCGGGTGCGGTTGATCCTGCGGAGCCGGCGATCCACACGGGGGTGCCGGGCACCTTGCCGGGGGCGGCGGCCAGTGGCGCGGGGGCTGCGAACGGCGATGCCGCCGGGCGCGCGGAGCGGGATCCCGCCGCGGGCAGCGTTCCGGGGACCGCTTCGACAGCGGTTGCCTTGGGCCAGGTGACCTTCGCCGGATTCCAGGCGGGGTGCCCGTCACCCCGGGGTACGGCGGGCTTCGGCTTGGCGGCGTTGTTGCCATTGATCGACGGGGTGTCGTCCAGGGCGCGCGGCGACCAGCGGCGGTCGTCCTTCGGCTTCCAGGCTGCCGCCTCGGCCGGCGCGACGCCGGCGATCAGCGAGAGGAAGACGGCGGCCACCACCGTCCGGCGGGCAGCCGCCCTCGAACCACGGATCGGCGAACCGGTCCCCCACGACAATCTGCGCACGAAAGCTCCCCTGCCACGAGACCCGAGCCCCCACGGGTCCCGTATCGATCAAAGTGCGCCGAAGCTTACGTCCAGTTAGTTGTCCGTTTTGTGTGATTGAAGTCGCCCCTGTGAGCCCCGCCATGGACGGGCGTCACATACCAGGGGTCGTGTTTGATCCGCGTTAGCGAATCATGTTCGGTTAGGTCCGAATAGACATAGATCGCTTGCTTACGCGCAGCAATGTGACGCGATATCAGAAGTCAAACGTGACCCTGAGCACAGCGATGCGCCGATTGCTAGGAAATCTCACCTTCAGGTACGTTCCGCGCACATTTGCGACTCTTCTTTTTCGTTCCAGCAAGGAGCCCTCATGGGCCGTACCCGACCACCCTCACCGCGCCGGACAGCCGCCCTGTGCGGGGCTGTCAGCCTCGCCCTGGCCGCCGGGCTCGTCAGCGCGACACCGGGCCCCGCCTCAGCGGCGGGTGCCGCCGCACCTGCGGCGGACAAGCCCCCCGTGGACGGGCGCGCGCGTGCTGAACACGACGCCCTGGCACTGGCCAAGCGCACCGGACGGGACGTCCCCCTGCCGGAACTGACCACCGAGACCGACAGCGTCGTCGCCAGACCCGACGGCGTCCTGGTCCTCAAACGCTCCGTCGAGCCATCCCGGGCGAAGAAGAACGGGGCCTGGGCCGACCTGGACCCCACGCTGGCCAAAGCCCCCAACGGTCTGCTCAAGCCCAAGGCGACCACCAGTGACATCGCCTTCTCCGGCGGCGGCTCCGCCCCGCTGGCCGCGCTGGACAACAACGGCCGCAAACTATCGCTCACCTGGCCCGAGCCGCTTCCCGCACCCCGCATGGACGGCGCCAGCGCCCTCTACCCCGGTGTCCTGCCCGGCGTTGACCTGAAGGTCACCGCCACCGAGCAGGGCGGTTTCACCCACGTCCTGATCGTCAAAACCCCCGACGCCGCGAAGAACCCGAAGCTGTCCCAGCTGAAGCTGGGGGTCGCCACCGACGGCGTCACGGTCACCGAGGACAGTGCCGCCGGCACCCTGACCGCCAAGGACAAGGGCGGGGCGACGGCGTTCACCGCCCCTGCCCCGCAGATGTGGGATTCGGGCACCGGCACGGTGCCCCCGGCCGGGAAGTCCGCCCTCAAGACGGCGCCGGCCGCAACCCCGCAGGCCGCCGCCCTGGAGGCGATCCCCCCGTCCGAACTCGCCTCCACCACCGACCGCCCCGGCGCCCGCGCCAAGACCGCCGCCCTGGACACCTCCGTCTCCGGCGCCACCCTGGCGCTCACCCCAGACCAGACGATGCTCACCGCCGCGGACACCGTCTTCCCCGTCTACATCGACCCCTCCTGGGTCCCCTGGGCCAAGAACCCCACCGCCTGGGGCTGGGTCCAGTCCGCCTACCCGTCCACCCCCGGCTACGGCCGCACCGACTACCAGCCCGGCGCCGGCTACCAGCGGTGGCGCACGACCACCGGTCTGGAACGCTCCTTCTTCCAGATGCCGATGGACCTCAGCGGCAAGAGCATCAAAAAAGCCGTCTTCAACGCCACCCAGGTGGACTCGGCCGTGTGGTCCTGCGCCAACACCGACACCCAGCCGGTGTCCCTGCACCTGGTCGGCGACAACCTGACCAACGGCACCACCTGGAACAACCAGCCCTCGGACGGCGGAACGTGGCGCACGATCAACGTGCCCAGCTCCAACGTCGACGCCAAGTGCGGCAACCGCCTCGCCGACTTCGACATCACAGACAAGCTCAAGGACCACGCCAACTGGGGCAACGTCACCTTCGGCCTGTACGGCAACGAGACCAAGAGCACGGACAACAACGGCTTCAAACGGTTCTCCCGTGAAGCCAAGGACACCTACCTCTACGTCGAGTACAACAGCGCCCCGTACAACCCGTGGGACCTGAACATGAACCCGGCCCCCATCAACGGGAACGGCAACTGTGGCTGGATCGGCGCCACCAACGCCGCCACCGGCATAGGTCTGGGCGCCTGGGTCGGCGACCCCGACGGGCAGTTCAACGACGCCCGCTTCCAGGTCCAGGACGCCGCGGGCGCCCAGCCGGTGGTCTTCGACAGCGGCTGGCTCAGCGGCGGCACCGGCACCCACTGGGCCTCCGCCCAGGCCGGCAACCTCACCGACGGCCACACGTACTTCTGGAAGGTCCAGTCCGGCGACGGCGACCGCACCTCCGACTGGGTTCAGGGCTGCACCTTCACCGTCGACGCCACCCCACCCGCCGTGCCGACGGTGACCTCCACCGACTACCCCGAATCCGGCTCCGCCACCCCGGCCGCCAAGTACGCCGGGCAGGAAGCTGCTTTCACCCTCAACGCCACCGACGACCGCTCCGGCGTCTGGTTCTACGAGTACAGCTTCAACACCACCCTGCCCGTCGGCGGCGGGGGCACCCAGGTCCCCGCCAACGGCACCCCGCTGAAGCTCACCCCCACCATGTGGGGCACCAACACCCTCTACGTCCAGACCGTCGACTGGGCCGGGAACCGCTCCCAGCAAAAGGCGTACTCCTTCTACGTCCCCGGGAACCCGGACACCAAGACGACCCTCGGGGACATCACCGGCGACGGGAAGGTCGACCTCGTCAGCACCAACGGCGACGGCACCCTGAAGATGTTCCCCCTGGGATCCGACCCCGCCGCTGGCGCCAAGGCCGCCTCGAACAAGGACAACGCCCCCGACGGCCAGGGCTGGAACACCAGCCTGGTCACCCACCGCGGCGGCAACGGCATCCCCACCGACGACCTGTGGACCTGGAAGAACTCCCAACTGGCCCTCTACCGCAACAGCGCCACCGCCGGCGGCACCGACGCCTTCGGCGGCCAGCAGTTCGCCCTCGCCAACAAGCGCACCGTCGCCCGCCCGCCCGCGTTCTTGTGCACCGACCCGGCGGCTGAGACTAAAAAGTGCACCACCTACGCCACCGACTGGTCCCGCGTCCGGCAGATCCTCGCCGTCGGCGACGTCACCGGTGACAAGCTCGGCGACCTGATCACCATCGAGGGCGACGGCAAGGGCGGCGACAACGCCCAGCTGTGGCTGTTCCAGGGCACGACCACCACCGGCAAGCTCGACAAGCCCGTCCTGCTCGGCGCCACCGGCTGGCAGAACACCACCCTGGCGGCACCCGGCACCACCACCGGCGACGCAACACCCGAGCTGTGGAACCGCACCGCCGCCGGCGAGGTCTTCCAGTACGGCTTCACCAAGAACCCCGCCGGCCAGCTGGTCCTCACCGGCCTCGGCACGAAGATCGGCTCGGGGTACAACCCCACCACCTACCCCACCCTGTCCTCCGACGGTGACCTCGAAGGCGACGGCTACGCCGACCTGTGGGCCCAGACCGGCGACGGACGCCTCATCGAATTCCCCGGCCAGGCACTGAACAACGGCTCCGCGTTCGGCCCGGCCCGCACCATCGCCGACGGCGGAACCCCCTGGAGCACCTGCCAGACGTTCACCGCCTCCACCGGCAACCACCAGCTGTGCGGACCCGTCCTGGCGAAGTACCTCGCCCTGGGCGGACCGGCCAAGTTCGGCCTCCCGCAGGAGGGCATCGGCGTCTCCGCCGACACGGTCGGCCGCTTCTCCTGGTTCCGGTCCGCCCCCGGCCTGACCGGCCCCGACCGCGCCATCTACTGGCACCCGGGCACCGGCGCCTGGTCCGTCGACGGGCCCGTCCTGAACAAGTGGGCGTCCCTGGGCTACGAGAACGGCTTCCTGGGCTACCCGACCTCCGACCAGCTGACCGGACCGGACGGCACCGGCCGGTACGCCACCTTCGCCGGCGGCCCCGGCAACTACCCCGGCGCGATCTACTCGACCCCCAACTTCGGGGCCTGGTCGGTCCACAACGGCATCTACGAGCGGTACCTGGCCGCAGGCGGCCCCGCTGCCCTGGGCTACCCGACCACCGACGAGACCGCCACCCCGAACAAGCCCGGGCGCTTCAACCACTTCCGCAAAACCACCGACACCGGTGACACCGCCTCCATCTACTGGAGCCCGGCCACCGGCGCCTGGACCGTCCGCGGCGCCATCCGCTCCACCTGGGCCGGACAGAACTGGGAAAACGGCTGGCTGGGCTTCCCGACCTCCGACGAGTACGCCGTAGCCGCCGGAGCCCGCTCCGACTTCCAGGGCGGCTACCTGCGCTGGAACGACTACGGCGGCGGCGTCACCGGCTACACCACCGGCACCGGAGCAGCACCCACACCCCGCACCACGCTGACCGGCGACTTCAACGGCGACAAACGCGCCGACATGGCCACGGTCATGGACTACGGCCAGTGCTCCGCAGGGCTGTGGACCCACCTGGGCCAGTCCGACGGAGGCTTCAGCGCCCCCACGGAATCGTGGAAGTCCGGTCAGGGCGGCTGGTGCGTCACCGCCGCCAAGTACACCACCGCAGACTTCAACGGCGACGGACGCGACGACATCGCAGCCCTGTACAAGTACACCGACGGCAAGGTCGAACTGTCGACCTGGCTGTCCCGCGCCGACGGCGGCTTCACCAACCCCGTCAAATCCTGGACCCAGGCCACCGGCTGGGACTTCGACCGCACCACCCTGCTGGCCGGCGACACCACCGGCGACAAACGCGCCGAACTCATCGCCGTCGTGGGCAACGCCAACGACAGCATCGCCCTGCACACCTTCGCCTCCCGCACCGACGGCGGCTTCAACGCCCCCGTCAAGAACTACGACATCGGTGCGGGCAACTGGCGCTACAGTGACGCCCGCTACACCGCCGGGGACTTCAACGGCGACGGCCGCACCGACGTCGCCGGCATGTACCTGTACGACGGCGGCTCCGCCACCGCGTTCACCTGGCTCGCCCAGACCGGCGGCGGCTTCAGCGCCCCCACCAGCAGCTGGCACGTCCCCAACGGGTCCTGGGACCGCCCCCGCGTCCAGCTCATGGCCGCCGACGTCAACGGCGACGGACGCGCCGACCTGGCCGCCGCCTACGACTACGGCAATGACCGCACCGGCCTGTTCGCCATGTTCACCCTCACCGCCACCCCCGACGGCGGCTTCGGCGCCGACACCCGCGTCTGGGACTCCGGCGACGGCAACTGGCGCGCAGACCAGGGCCGCTTCCTCACCGGGGACGTCAACGGCGACGGTCGCGCAGACTTCTTCTCCCTCTACAACTACGGCAACGGCGCCTACACCGCCTTCACCGCCACCGCCAAGCCCGACGGCAGCCTCAACGCACCCGCCGCCAGCTGGCGCACCGACCCCGGGAAGTGGTGACCTGACAGTCCACCCGACGCAATAGGCACAGCTGTGGCCCGGCACCCCGGATGGTTCGGGGTGCCGGGCCACAGTGCTTCACGCACGGGTTGTGTGCCGTACAGCAACTCGGGGTCGTCACACTGGCGGTCTTCGCCCACAGGGCACCCCCCCCCAGGATTGATTAACTCCGGTGCTCCAGGCGGCGGCTGATCAGGTTCCGATCCAGGATCGGACAGACCCACGTCCCGCCGGACCGGTGCTTCCGGGTACGGCAGGTACGTCCGGTTCGGCGTGCTCCTGGTCGGCCTGATCCGCGGTCGCCACAGCGGGGACGGGAAGCCCGGCCTGCTCCAGTAGTTCAGCCGTCGGCGGGACGGGCACCTCCGTAAAGGTTCGTGCTGCCGGTACGCGACGGGTGCGCAGTTCGATGACGTCGGCGAACAGCGGTTCGTGGTCCTGGTCCTGGGTGTGCGGGTGCGTCATGCTGCTCGTCTCCTCGAAGGGGGAAGGCAGGCCCCGGCCGGATGGCTGCCAGGCATGCGGGCCGGGGCCTGCGTACAGATGCGTATAGAGAGGTGCGGTCAGGAGTGCGCGAAGCCGTCGACGGACTCGACGGCCGTCCGTACTCGCTCGGCGTCCAGTTCGCGACGTAGGGCGGTGGCACGGTCCTGGCCGATGCCGAACTCGGTCCGCAGCCGCCGGATGGAGACGGGGCGGCCGGTCTCGGCGTGCACAGCCCGGGTGAGGCGGCGGGCTGCGGCGAAGTGCTCATCGCGGGGCGCGGGTACGGGCGGTACGCCTGCACTCGGGGCGTGGAGTAGTACAGACTCGTCGACCGGAGGAACGTCCTCGAGGACGGGCTGTCCGATCTCCTGGACGTCACCGTGTTCGTGGGTTCGAATCCAACGCCCTCCGCGGCAGCGATCCACCGAAGGCCCCCGGTCCGGCACCAGCCGTCGGGGGCCTTCGGCGTTCCCGAGTCCGGTCATGTGCTCCGTGTGCCTTTCGGCCCCGCCCGCCCGGGGCGGAAGTCCGGCAACACAACGTGAGTTGCACCCCGCAACCGCCTCAGGGTGCCGCAGAGTTTCCGGAACCGCACGTTCAGTGGTGTCGGGCACCCCGATTGGCAGTGAAAGTGGCAACGGTCACACGCATTGCCTGCGGAGTCACTTATTCCCTTGGTAATTCAAAAATATGGCCGAATTGATTCGAGGACCCTATCCCCGCAGCTCGGAGGCGGTGTCCTGGAGGGCCGTGGCGGTCCGGTTTACCCGAGGGGTGGGTGGACAACCGATGGCGACGTGTGACGCTGCTCACTCATAACAGCAAAAACGGACAATACTGGACAAAAGTCCCGACCGAGAAGGTCGTTGTCCGGTGGACTGTAAAGCGATCGAAAAGTCGCCCAGCGTGAGATCGTGACGTGGAGTCGCCTAGCGAATGCGAGGCGTCAGCGATCTTCCGGCAATTCCGGCATTTCGGAACAGTGCGGTCGATGAACCATCGCCGTGAACCCGGTGAAGCGCTTCCGGGGAAAGTCGATAACCCCCTGCTGACCAGCGGAAATACCCAAGCGGGTTGATTACGGCCCGATAACCTGCTTATGGTCTGGGCCATGTGCAAATCGCACCTCCTGGGTTCCATCCCGTCTTCACGAGGGCCGGACCACACGACTGGAGAAGGTCGTGAGGATGTGGGTGCGGGACTGTTCCGGAGCCGACAGGCTTCGACCGGCCCCGGACAAGCGACACGGCAAAGCCCCCAACGGCCGGCCGTGTCGCACCGCCTCAGGAGAGTTCCGAGAGGAATCCATGTCTCTCCGTCACGCTTTCCGTAACGACAACAACCACCGCGGCATGGGACGCACTCAGCGTCGTCTGCGCGCTGCGACTGTCGTCGGAATCGTGGTTGCCGCCCCGCTCGTGGGTCTGGCGACTGCAACCTCCGCATCTGCGGCCGACGGTTCCCAGTGGGACAAGGTCGCCCAGTGCGAGAGTGGTGGCAACTGGAACATCAACACTGGTAACGGCTACTACGGCGGCCTGCAGTTCACGCAGAGCACCTGGCGCGCCAACGGCGGCTCCGGTTCCGCGCAGAGCGCCTCGAAGTCCGAGCAGATCCGCGTCGCCGAGAACGTCCTCAAGTCTCAGGGCAAGGGCGCCTGGCCCGCCTGTGGCAAGGGCCTGACCAGCGGTGGCAAGTCGGGCGCGGCTGCGAAGCCGAGCTCGGACAACTCTTCTTCCACGAAGACGAACACCACGCCGAAGACGACCAAGGTGGCCCCGAAGTCTTCGACGCCGAAGACCGAGGCCCCGAAGGCCGCCCCGAAGGTCGCTCCGAAGTCCTCGACCGTCAAGACGCCGGCCCCCGCCGCGCCGTCGACGGCCAAGTCGACCACCGGCTCCTACACGGTCCAGTCCGGTGACACGCTCAGCACCATCGCCGCCAAGCACGGCACGGCCGGCGGCTGGCAGGCGCTGTACGGCAAGAACAAGTCCGTGGTCGGTTCCAACCCGAACCTCATCCTGCCCGGCCAGCAGCTCGTCCTGAGCTGAGCTGAGCAGCAGCGACACGGCACAAGCGGTCGATCGATGCCGCCGCCGGACTACGGCGCGGTGACGACCGCTGACAACTGAAGACTCATTTCCGGTGTAAGGCGTCGCCCCGTTGTGCGGGACGGGACGTCCGGCGGCCGGGAGCGACGAAGGCCCGGTGGCACTGCCGGACGGAGGACCGCGTGAGTGGTCATGACGTCTGGGGGAGTCCCGGGCCTTCGTCGTACAGGCCGTCGCGCTGGTACTGCTGGGCGCGGAGTTCTTCGAGGCAGACGTCTTCGAACCGCCGCGCGATGCGGGCGGCCCGCTCCAGGAGCAGGCGGGCGCGTTCAAGGTCGAAATCGTCCCAGTTGTTGGAGTCGCTGGCTCTGTCGCCCGACCCCGCGTCGTTCGCAGTCACACTGGCGGGATTCCACAACTGCGGGCCGATCATTCATCCAGGCAGTCGAGATCGCCCGTGATGCCGATCACGTCACATATAGTCAGAATCCGTCGCCCGCTGTGCTTTTTGGTGTCTTTGGCCGACTTCGTCGGGGATCCGGGTCAACTCGTAGCCGGTTCTTCGCGTCTCTACCAGCGGGAACACCCCGCCACGGGCGACACTGTGAACCATGCAGATGCTCACCGCCGGCGCCAACGCCGCTGCCCCGGACGGCGATTTGACCCTGTTGGTGCGCCGCGCCTCGGGTGCGACCGTCGATGTCTCCGCCCTGCTGGTCGGGGCGGACGGCCGGGTCAGGTCCGACGCCGATTTCGTCTTCTACAACCAGCCCGACGCGGCTGACGGCGCCGTGCAGCACCTGGTCGGGCCGCGCGGGCAGGAGCGGATCGTCGTCCACGCTGCCGCTGTGCCCGCCGCCGTCGACCGGGTGGTGATCGCGGGGTCCGTGGACACTGGCACCTTCGCTGACGTCACCGGGCTGCGCCTGGAGCTCCTGGACGCCTACGGCAAGCCCTGTGCGGCCTACGACGTGGAAGCCCGCGGGGGTGAGACGGTGCTGGTCCTCGGCGAGCTCTACCGGCGGCAGGGCTCGTGGAAGCTGCGTGCGGTCGGCCAGGGCTACGACACCGGCCTGGCCGGGCTGGCCGCGGACTTCGGCGTGACCATCGAGGAGGAGACCCCGCAGCGGAGCGCGGCTCCGACTGCCGGGTGGTCTGAAGACCCGACCATGCGCCTGCCGCCCCCGGCGGACGATCCGCAGACCGCCGGGCTGCCCAGGGACATGGGCGTACGGGTCTCCCTCCGCAAGGAGGCAGTGCGCGTCTGTCTGGAGAAGAAGGGCATCGGCGGTGTCCGGGCCAGGGTCGCGCTGGTCGTCGACCGGTCGGGTTCGATGCGCAAGCTGTACGCGAGTGGGACGGTCGGCGACCTGGTCGAGCGGATCGCCCCGGTCGCCGCGCGGCTCGACGACGACGGCGAACTGGACGCGTGGCTGTTCGGGGACGACTTCGAGGCGTTGCCGGCGCTGCGAATCCCTGAGCTGCCGGGCTGGATCGACCGGAACATCTTCATCAACGCGCCCAAGGGTGAGCAGCTGCCCCGCCGGGCCGACGGCTCGTTGCGGACCCCGGAGCCGTTCACCAAGGCCCGGGGCGGCAACAACGAGCCTGCGGTGATCAAGGACGTCGTACGGAAGTACTCCACTGAACCCGGCGCTCCCGTCCTTGTGCTGTTCTTCTCCGACGGTGGCGTCAACCGGTCCCGGCAGATCACCGAACTGCTCACCGAGGCGGCGGAGCTGCCGATCTTCTGGCAGTTCATCGGCCTGGGCCGGTCCGAGTACGGCATCCTCGAAAAGTTCGACACGATGCCCGGCCGGAAAGTCGACAATGCCGGCTTCTTCTGTGTCGAGGACATTGAGAAGATCAGCGACTCGCAGTTGTACGACCTGATCCTCAACGAGTTCCCGGACTGGCTGGCCGAAGCGCGGGCCAAGGGCGTCCTGGGCTGACTACTTGCCCGATGTGTACTCCCGGCGGAACATCCCGGTGTTCAAGCCCGCGTCGAAGGGCACGGGGATGTGGATCGTCTTTCCGTACGGTGCCGTCGTTGAGGTTCGGTACGCGCCGTCCTCGGGGTCGGAGAACACTGTGGTCTCCCGGGTGAGCGGGTCGATCCTGATGTAGACCGGGATGCGACCGGAGGCATAGCCGGGGGCCTTCTTGTTGCCTTCGGAGAGCTCCGCGCGGTTGGAAATCACCTCGACCACACAGTGGACTGACTCGGGTGACAGCTTCCACTCCTTGTTGTCCCAGGCGGCCTCTTCGTCGATGACTGCCAGGTCGGGGACGTAGCCGTCGCGGTGCGGCGTGTGGGGGAGCATCACTGTGATCGGGGATGTCGTGACATCCGTGCCCGGCGGCATATTGGGCACGAGGAAGAGCCGCTCCAGCCGCTTGAGCAGCCCGTTGTGTCCGAGCACAGGCGTTGGTGACATCACGATACGTCCCCCGATCAGTTCTACCTTGAAGCCTTTCGGCGCGTCGATCGTGTCGAAGACGTGCTCTATACCGGTGGTTTCGCGATGCGGTGTGATGGTCATCCGGCTCGCCTCCTCCGCCTCAAGGTCGTGACTTCTCGGGCGGGGTCTGGCCCGCTTCATTCCACGATAGGCGGACCGCGTCGGGTCTGCGGCCGGTGGCCACGATCGGGTGACGTCCGGAGTGAGCCCCGATCGCTCAATATGCTTGATATTGACAAGCAGTCCCCGGTGGGCGAGATTCGATCCTGCATGATGCTTGCTTGAGTCACGGGCCCGGATGGTCCTTGGAAACGCCGGGCGGCACGTGCGGACCCAATGGTCTAGCAGGTGAAGGAGCCGGTCACGTGCATCTTGCCCCGACGCCCGCGCAGGAGGCTCTGCGGGCTGAACTGCGGGCGTACTTCGCCCGCCTGATCACCCCGGAAGTGCGTAAGGAGCTCGCCGCCGAAGGTGAGGCCGGCGGGCCCACCACCCAGCGGGTGCGCAAGCAGCTGGGCAGCGACCGCTGGCTCGGGCTCGGCTGGCCGACCGAGTTCGGCGGCCAGGGCAAGGGCCCGGAGATGCAGTTCATCTTCTTCGACGAGGCCTACCGCGCCGGTGCGCCCGTCTCGATGGTCACCCTCAACACCGTCGGCCCGACGCTGATCAAGTACGGCAGCGCGGAGCAGAAGGCGTTCTTCCTGCCGAAGATCCTGGCCGGGGAGCTCATCTTCGCGATCGGATACAGCGAGCCGTCCGCCGGAACCGACCTCGCGGCGCTCAAGACCCGGGCGATCCGTGACGGCGACGAATGGGTGATCAACGGTCAGAAGATCTTCACGTCGACCGCGCAGGGGGCTGACTGGATCTGGCTGGCCTGCCGGACGGACATCGACGCCCCGAAGCACAAGGGCATCACGATGATCCTGGTGCCGACGACGGACCCCGGGTTCTCCTGGACGCCGATCACCAGCGTCGGTGGGATGACCACCACCGCGACGTACTACGACGACATCAGAGTCCCGTACGGGAATCTGGTGTTCGAAGAGAATTCCGGCTGGAAGCTGCTCACCAACCAGCTCAACCACGAGCGGGTGTCGTTGGCGGCCCTCGGCATGCAGGCCGAGGACTTCTTCGACGAGGTGCTCAGGTGGGCCCGGGAGACCGAGATCGAGGACGGCAAGCGTGTCGTCGACCAGCCCTGGGTGCAGCTGAAGCTGGCCGAGATCTACGCCCGGCTGTCGGCTGTACGGATGTTCAGCTGGCGGCTGGTGCACGACGTCGGCAATAACACTCTCAACCCGGGCGACGCCTCCGGCGTGAAGTTTTTCGGCACCGAAAGCGCGATCGAGGTGTACCGGAACCTGCTTGAGATCGTCGGTCCCGAGGCAGTCATCCGCCCGGGCGGACCCGGCGCGTTCCTCGCGGGGCAGATCGAGCAGATGAACCGCCGGGCACAGATCAACACCTTCGGCGGCGGGGTCAGCGAAGTGCAGCGGGAGATCGCCGCGATCATGCGGCTCGGCATGGGCAAGGTGCAGCGTTGAGTACGGAATTCCTGGTGCAGGTAAAGAAGTTCGAGGGTGTCCACGACCAGTCGGGCGTCTTCGCGCTCGACCCGGTCAACGGGCCGATGATCCGGCACTGGGCCGAGGCGATGGGGGATGAGAACCCCGTCTACACCGATCCGGAAGCAGCTGCCAGGACGCACTTCGGCGGGATCGTGGCCCCGGCCACCATGCTCCAGGTGTGGATCATGCGTGGGCTGCACGCCGGCACAACGGTCAACTCGAAGGTCGGCGAACTCTACAAAATGTTCACCGACGCCGGAATGAAATCCGTCGTCGCGACGAACTGCGAACAGGAATACATCAGGCCGCTCAGGCTCGGTGAAGTCGTCGAATACGACCAGCTCATCGAGACGGTGTCGGAGGAGAAGACCACCGGTCTGGGGACCGGGCACTTCATCACGACGCTGACCAACATCTACATCCACGGGACCCGCGAACTGGTCGGCACCCACCGGTTCCGCATCCTGCGATTCACTCCGCACAAGAAGAAGGCCGTGCAGAAGGAGCGTCCCCTTCGTCCGCGCCGCGTGGTGAACCGCGACAACCAGGGATTCTGGGACGGGGTCGACGCCGGAAAGCTGCTTATCCAAAAGTGCACCGGTTGCGGCGAACTCCGTTTCCCCTGGGGCCCCGGCTGCAATATCTGCGCCTCCCTGGAATGGGACACGGTCGAATCCTCCGGGCGCGGCACTGTCTACTCGCATGTGACGATGCATCACCCGAAGTTCCCAGCATTCGACCAGCCTTACGCGGTAGGACTGATCGAGTTGGAAGAGGGTGTACGGATCGTCTCGAACGTGGTCGGCATCCCCCACGAGGACGTGAAGATCGGCCTGCCTGTCCGGCTTGAATTCCGGACCATCGACCCGGAGCTGACGCTCCCCGTATTCGTGCCCGTGGGGGAGTGAACGAGCCGTGGATTTCCATCTGACAGAGGACCAGCAGTCCCTTTCCGGGCTGGCTGAAAAGATTTTCAAAGACCTGTCGACACACGATCGATTGAAGAAACTCCGGTCGGCCGGCGAGGAGTTCGACGCCGAACTGTGGGGCAAGGTCGGCGAGGCCGGACTGCTCGGCGCGGTCATCGACGAGAAGCACGGCGGCGGTGGACTCGGCATCGTCGGGCTCGCGCTGCTGCTCGAGCAGCAGGGGCGCTTCACGGCGCAGATCCCGCTGCTCGACACGGCGGTGTACGGGCTGCTGCCGCTGCTCGAATTCGGCACGCCGGAACTGATCGGGACCGACCTGGAACCGATCCTCACGGGCGCGCGGATTGTCTCCGGCGCTATCGCGGAGTCGGGCAGTGCGTTGCCGGGGGTCCCCCGTACGACGGCCCGTTTCGTGGACGGCGAATGGCGGCTCAGCGGCACGAAGGTGGCGGTGCCCTGGCTCCAGGTCGCCCACCGGGCCCTCGTCACCGCGCAGGTTGAAGGCCGTACGGCCGTCTTTGTCGTTGACCTCGCGCTGGACGGCGCGACCGTCGAGGCCGCGCCGACCACCGCCCCCTGGGCCAGCGGAAACCTGCTGCTCAATGAGGCCCGGGGCGAGCTGCTCGGGTCCGTCGAGGACGGGCGCCGTATCACCGACCGGATCACCGACCTGGCCCGGGTGGCACTGTCGGCCCAGCAGGTCGGAGTGTGTGAGCAGGCCGTGGTCCGCACGGTCGAACATGTCACCCACCGCGAGCAGTTCGGCAAACCGCTGTCCGCCAAGCAGGCCGTGATGATGCGTGCGGCCGAGGCATACATGGACACCGAGGCGATCAGGGTCACCGTGCTCGAAGCCGCCTGGCGGATGGACCAGGGCGAGCCCGCGCGCGAGCAGGCCCTGGTCGCCCGCTGGTGGGCGTCGGAGGGCGGCAAGCGGGTCGTGCACGCCTGCCAGCACCTGCACGGTGGCACCGGTTCGGACATCGACCATCCCATCCACCGGCACTTCCTGTGGGGGCGTCAGATCGACGTGACCCTGGGTGCGGGGATCCAGCAGCTGGAAGCGCTCGGCGCGCTGTTCGCCCAGGGAGGCGCCAAGTGACTGCGCAGAATTCACCGGCTTCGCAGAGTTCACCCGTGCGCCCTGGGAATCCCAAGAATCTCACGAGCCCTATGAATCTCACGAGCCCTATGAATCTCACGAGCCTCACGTACGACGACGTCAACATCGGCGACGAACTGCCGCTTTTCGAGGTTCCGCTGACCCGGACACTGATCGTTTCGACCGCGATCGCCACCCGGGACTACCAGGACGTCCACCACGATCCCGGTCTTGCCGCAGACAAGGGCTCGCCGGACATCTTCATGAACATCCTCACCTCGAACGGTCTGGTGGGGCGCTACATCACCGACTGGGCCGGTCCGGAGACCGAACTGAAGAAGGTGGCGATCCGGCTCGGCGCACCGAACTACCCGGGGGACACCATGACCTTCACCGGGTCGGTGACGGGCAAGGCTGACGGCGTGGTCGAGGTCTCCGTCGTCGGGGCGAACAAGCTGGGCAAGCACGTGACCGGGACCGTCACGGTCGCGCTGGGAGGTGACACCAAGTGAGTCTGAAACGAGCGGACAACCTCCGTGGCAAAGCGGCCATCGCCGGCATCGGGGCGACGGAGTTCTCCAAGGAGTCGGGGCGGTCCGAGCTGACGCTCGCCGCGGAGGCGATCAAGGCGGCGCTGGCCGACGCGGGCATCGATCCTTCGGAGGTCGACGGTCTTGTCACCTTCACGATGGACAACAACCCTGAGATCACCGTCGCCCAGGCGGCTGGAATCGGGGAGCTGACGTTCTTCTCCCGGATCCACTACGGCGGCGGCGCGGCCTGCGCCACCGTGCAGCAGGCGGCCCTCGCGGTCGCCTCGGGTGTGGCCGAAGTCGTCGTCTGCTACCGGGCGTTCAATGAGCGCTCGGGTCGGCGGTTCGGATCGGGCGTGCTCCAGCGCGACCCCACGCCCGAAGGCGTGGGCCTTGGCTGGAACATGCCGTACGGCCTGCTCACGCCGGCTTCGTGGGTGGCGATGTACGCCCAGCGCTACCTGCACACGTACGGCGCGACCACCGAGGCCTTCGGGCACGTGGCCGTCGCCGACCGCAAGCACGCGGCGGGCAATCCCAACGCGTACTTCTACGGGAAGCCGATCACGCTGGCCGACCACCAGGCGTCCCGGTGGATCGTCGAGCCCATGCGGCTGCTCGACTGCTGCCAGGAGACCGACGGCGGCCAGGCGATCGTGGTGACCACGCCGGAGCGGGCCCGCTCGCTGAAGAACCGTCCGGCGATCATCACCGCGGCGGCCCAGGGCGCCGGGCGTATGCAGGAGCAGATGACCAGCTTCTACCGCGACGAGCTGACCGGCCTGGCTGAGATGCAGGTCGTCGCCAAGCAGCTGTGGCAGACCTCGGGCCTGACGCCCGACCACATTCAGACAGCGGTGCTGTACGACCACTTCACTCCGTTCGTGCTGATGCAACTGGAGGAGTTCGGCTTCTGCGGACGCGGTGAGGCGCCGGGCTTCGTCGGGGACGACAACCTGTTGCTGGGGGGCAAGCTGCCGACCAACACCCACGGCGGGCAACTGGGCGAGGCCTACCTGCACGGCATGAACGGCATCGCCGAGGGTGTCCGGCAGATCCGCAGGACGTCGGTGAACCAGGTGGAAAACGTGGAGAACGTGCTGGTGACGGCGGGTACGGGGGTTCCGACCTCGGGTCTGATCCTCAGCGTGGAGTAGATGTCCGCACTACCCCGCCATCCGGGTGGTCCTGTGCGACATCCAGTCCAGTTAGTTGTGTCCAGTGGATCCGTGACACACGGTGAGCCGGTCCGAATTGCGGCATTTGTCAGAATTTGGACCGGTTTTTCATGCGTCCTGAGAGGATCAAAAGTGCACCGGACACACCCGAAAAGATGGGCTCGCGCAGCCCTCGCCCTGCTGCTCGCAGCCGGAGTCACAACAACCGCAACCGGTTCGGCGGCGGCAGCGGACCACGACCGCGGGCGCGGGATGAAAACCCGCCCAGGACAGGTGCTGACGAAGCAGCGGGGCTTCCCCGACAAGTCCAAGATCTTCCACGGGCTGGCCTTCGACACCTGCGCGGCACCGAGCATCGCGACACTGAAGGCCTGGCGGGATTCGCCGTACGGAGCACTCGGCATCTACAGCAGCGGCAGCCAGCGGGCCTGCAAAAGCAACCGGCTGACCGCCGACTGGGTCCGGCAAGCACACGCCCAGGGGTGGGAGTTCCTGCCGATCCACGTCGGCGCGCAGGCACCGTGCAGCAGTTCGAAGAAACCAGGCCGGATCGACCCGACCCAGGCTGCCGCACAGGCCGGCGCCGAGGCCGACGAAGCGGTGGACAGCGCCGCCGCACTCGGCTTCAAACCGGGCAGCGCGGTCTACCTCGACATGGAGAACTACAACACCAACGACACCGGATGCCGCACGGCCGTGCTCGACTTCGTTGAAGCGTGGTCGCTGGAAGTCCGGGCGCGCGGCTGGGTGGCGGGCTTCTACAGCAGCCTCGGTTCCGGTGTCGCCGACCAGGTCAGAGCGGTGGCCGGGCCGCGGGCCCTGCCGGACGTGATCTGGTACGCCCGCTGGGACGGGCAGGCGGTGACCGCGGGCGACGGGGCGCTCCCCGACAACCTGTGGACGGGCTCGCAGCGCATCCACCAGTACAACGGCAACGTGAAGGAGACGTACGGCGACGTCACGGTCAACATCGACCGCAACGCGATGGACGCGCCGGTCGGCGTGCTCTGAAACAACGTCCTTCGAATCTGGACAAGGACCTTCGTACGGGGGGCAGACCGCCCGCAGGAACACAAGGGTGCGAAGCGACACCTATCTCGGGTGGTCAGGCTACTGACAGGTAGCGCCCCAACGGGAAGAATCAGGCCGTTCGCACCCGCAGACCCGTACAGCAGCTGGAGGCCACCCGTGCAGAGCACGATGCAGGACGTGCCACTGACGATCGCCCGGATCATGGAACACGGCACCACCGTGCACGGCGCCGCCCAGGTGATCACCTGGACCGGGGGTGAACCCCGCCGGGCCACCTACGCCCAGGTCGGGAAGCGCTCCGCGCAGCTCGCCCACGCGCTGCGCGGACTCGGCGTCACCGGTGACCAGCGGGTGGCCACTTTCATGTGGAACAACCAGGAACACCTGGAGTGCTACCTGGCGGTGCCCTCCATGGGGGCCGTGCTCCACACGCTGAACCTGCGGCTCGACCCCGCCCAGCTGATCTACATCGCGAACCACGCCGAAGACAAGGTCCTGATCGTCGACGGTTCGCTGGCCGCGATGCTCGCGCCCGCGCTGCCGCTGCTCAAGACCGTCGAACACGTGGTCGTCACCGGTGACGCCGATCTGGCACCGCTCCAGGCGTCCGGCAAGGGTGTACACCGGTACGAGGAACTCATCGTCGGCCAACCGACCACGTACCCGTGGCCGGAGGACATCGACGAGCACTCGGGATCCTCGCTCTGCTACACCTCCGGCACCACGGGGAACCCCAAAGGCGTCGTCTACAGCCACCGCTCGACCTACCTGCACAGCCTGCAGATCTGCACCGTCGAAGGCTTCGGGATCGGCTCCACCGACCGGATCCTGCCGGTCGTCCCGATGTTCCACGTCAACGCGTGGGGCATTCCGTACGCTGCGATGTTCGCCGGCGCGGACCTGCTGATGCCTGACCGCTTCCTCCAGCCCGAGCCGCTGGCCGCGATGATCGCGGCGGAGAAGCCGACCTTCGGCGCGGCCGTCCCCACCATCTGGGCCGGGCTCCTGGCCCACCTCGACGCACACGGCGGCGACGTGTCCTCGCTGCGCGAGGTGGTCGTCGGCGGTGCGGCCTGCCCGCCTTCGCTCATGAAGGCGTTCGACGAGCGTTACGGCATGCGCATCACCCATGCCTGGGGGATGACCGAGACCTCGCCGCTGGGCACTGTCGCGCGCCCGCCGCGCGGCGTCGAAGGCGAGGAGGCCTTCGCCTACCGCAGCACCCAGGGCCGCTTCCCGGCCTCCGTCCGGGCCCGGCTGATCGGCCCCGACGGCGAAACCATGCCGCATGACGGCGCGTCAGTCGGCGAGCTCGAAGTGCAGGGCCCCTGGATCGCGGCCTCGTACATCGGCGAGGCCGAGGGGGACGACCGCTTCGACAACGGCTGGCTGCGCACCGGCGACATCGGCAGCATCAGCGCGGACGGCTTCCTGCGGCTCACCGACCGGGCCAAGGACGTCATCAAGTCCGGCGGCGAGTGGATCTCTTCGGTTGAACTGGAGAACCACCTCATGGGCCACCCGGAGGTGGCCGAGGCCGCCGTCGTCGGCGTGCCCGACGAGAAATGGAGCGAACGCCCGCTGGCCACTGTGGTGTTGCGTGAAGGCGCCACGGTGACCTTGGCCGAACTGCGTGAGTACCTCGGCACGAAGGTCCCGCGCTGGCAGTTGCCCGAGCGCTGGTCGATCATTCCGACGGTACCGAAGACGAGTGTCGGCAAGTTTGACAAAAAGGCGATCAGGAAGTCTTACGCCGAGCACGAGCTGGCCATCACCGAACTGGCTTAGCCGCACGCGTCGACCATGTGCAAGAGTCCCCTTGGTGATCTCCAAAGGGGACTCGTGCACATGGTCGACGCAGTTTTTCAGTCTGCGTACTTGCGGACGAGGTCCACGATGCTCTGCTGGGCGTCCGGGGTCGTGGAGCGCTCCGACAGGCACAGCACCAGCTCGCCGGAGCGCAGCCGGTCCAACTCGCCCGTGTTCAACTGCGGTGCGGTGTAGACGACCACCGGGGCTGAAGCCAGGTAGTGGTTCGCCCGCAGCCAGTCCACAACACCGTGGCGGCGCTGACGCACCAGCATCAGGTCGAGCACCACGAGGTTCGGCATCACCTCGGGGGCCCGCGCGATCGCTTCCTCCTCCGAACCGACGTGTACGACCGTCAGCCCACGGCGCTCCAGCGAACCGGCCAGCGCGACGGCGACCTCGGGGCGCGCCTCCACCAGCAGAACCCGCCCGGTCGTGCCCAACTGCTCGGCCGGAGCCAGGGCCCGGAGCAGCACTGCCGGATCAGCGCCCTGTGACTGACCCCGGGTGACGGCCGAGAGCCCCGCGGTGACCAGCACCGGCACCCCGGCGCCAGTGGCCGCCGTACGCAGCGACTGAAGTGCTGTGCGGGTGATCGGGCCGGTCAGCGGGTCGACGAACAGGGCCGCCGGCTGCGTCTCAACGCTTGCCGCGACGTCTTCCCGGGACCGGACCAGGACCGGGCTCCAACCGTGCGCGGTCAGCGCGCCGGCGGTCGCCCGGTCGGGCTCGGGCCACACCAGGAGTCGCCGGGGCTGCCCGTCGGACGTCGGCGGGATCTGCTGCACACCCATGTCGTACGCGGCACCGGCCGGATAGCCGGGTCCGGAGTCCGGGTCACCGAAGCCGACAAAGGCCCCGGACGAGGGGCCGGGCCCGGAATCCTGCCGGGACTGGCTCCGGCTCTGGTCTTGGTGGGCCTGGCTGTGCTGTGGCTGCGCCTGGTCGTACTGGGCCTGGTCGTGTTGCGCCTGGCTGTGTTGCGCCTGACCGTGCCGGCCGGGCAGGTCGTACTGCCCCGATTGCGGGTCGGCCTGGTCCGGGCGGTCCTGCACGCTGGTCGTGCTTCCGTACCCGCTCTCCACGGACCTGGCCTGCTGCGGGATCGCCGCAGGGGGCGTCCCCAGCGGACGCCGGGAGCGCGCGACGTGCCTCGTGTGGTGACCGTTGGTCCTGGCCGCCGCAGGTTCGGCTGCCTGGGGGGAGCCGAGGGACTGCTCAAGCGGTTCCGGAGCGCCGAACGGCCGCTCGTGGCCGACCGGCGCCAGGGGAGTCGCCGTGGGCGGTGCCTGGACAGGCGCGGGCGGCATTGCCGGCGGTGCGGGGACGGGCGGAGCCGCGGGGACCAGCGGCACCTGCGGACCGGCCGAAGCGGGCTGCAGACCAGGCGACCGCTGATTGAGCTGCGGAGCATGGGCGCCCGCCGGCTCGGAGGTCCCGGCTGGCAGTGCGAACGGACCTGCGGCGGCCGGTGGCAGCTGGGCCGGGCCACCCGGGGCCTCGGCGCCCTGCTCCAGGCGGGACGCGGACACAGCCTGCTCCGGCACCGGCGGCGCCGGTATGTGCGGCGGCGGCACCTGCGGCATCGGCATGACCTGGGGGAGCCGCGGCGTCGGCATGGCGGCCTGCACCAGTCGGCCGGGACCGGAGTTCCCCTCAGTTGTCGCGGGCGTCCCTGCGGGGGGCCGCAGGGCAAGCCCCGAACCGGTTTCGGAGCCGGACTGCGGAGCCGGGGGGAGCGGTGTAGCCGGAGCGGCGGGCAGCGCCGGAGGGCCGCCCCGGGGACGGCGGCGGCGGGCGCCGCTGCCACCGGCTGCGGCCTCGTCGGTGCGGGCCGCCCCGGCCTGGGCGCCCGCCTCGGCGTCCACCGGGATCCCGACGACGTACGAGGAGGTCTTACCGGCCTTGTCGACCGCTTCGAGGGTGCCTGCGTGGGCCTCGATCACGGCACGGGCCAACGGCACGCGTACGGCGCTCGCGCGCACTGCGCCGCCGCGGACTTCGATCCGGGCGGTGTTGCCCTGCTGGACGGCCGACACGGTGATGGAGGTCGACGGGTCGCCCGCGGTGATCACGTCGGCGAGCAGGTGGCCGATGGCCCGGGTCATGGCGTCGACGTCGACCCGGACGCCTGTCCGGGACGCGGCGGCGGTGTCGGTGCTGATCTGCACCCCGGTGCTGCGGGCGAGCGACGTGACCGTCTCCACGGCCCGGTCGACCAGGTCGTCCACGGTGGTCGCCGTGCGCTCCGCCGTGCGCTCGGCCGTCCTCCGGGCGACGGCGTCGGGCCCGTCGGCCTGCTGGTGGTCGAGCAGTTCGCCGGAGAGGACGGTCAGGCCCTCCAGCTCACCGGCGACCTGGCGGACCACCCGGCGGGCGGCCGGGCCCAGTTCGCCGATGCCGCCGTCGGCGAGCGACCGCAGTCGCCCGAACGCCTCGCGCAGCCGCCCGGACAGTTCCCCGTCCACGAGCTCGGCCAACTGGTCGCGTTCGGTCGCGAGCCGGTCTCGTTCAGCGGCCAGCCCACGTTCGTTCGCGGTGTCGGTGAAGGTCATCACCGCGCCGACCACGGTCTTGCCGATCAGGATCGGAGCGGTCGTCAGATCGACGGTCACCGCCTCGCCGTCGCCGCGCCACAGGGTCTGGTCGGTCAGCCGCTGGCGGCGCCCGGACTCCAAGGTCTGCAGGGCGGGGCACTCGGCCGCGGGCAGCGGGGTGCCGTCGGCCCGGCGGGGTTGCAGGAGTTCGTGCAGGGACTTGCCGCCCAGTTCGGCGGCCTTGCGCCCGAGGATCTTCGTCGCGGCCGGGTTGACCAGCACGATCGAACCGTCGGCGTCGATGCCGATGACACCTTCGGAGGCGGCCCGCAGGATCATCTCGGTCTGCCGCTGCTGACGCTGGAGTTCGGCTTCGACGTCCAACGAGCCGGTCAGATTCCGTACGACGATCATCAGGAGTTCGTCTTCGGTGCCCGGGTGCAGGTTGGTGCTGGTCGCCTCGACCGGGATCGTGCTGCCGTCGGTGCGGTGCGCGGTCATCCGGATGGGCTTGGACCGGGGGTCGGAGTTCGGGCCCTGGCGCACGGAGCCGGGGATCCGGCTGCGGTCGAAGGTCGGCAGGACGTCGAGAAGTCCACGTCCGACCAGTGGGGTGCCCGGGGTTTCGAACGCCTGGAGCGCCATCGCGTTCGCGTTGACGACCGTGCCGTTCCGGTTGACCAGAAGCAATGCGTCAGGCAGTGCGTCGAGTATGGCTGCGAGGCGGGCGGCGCCTCGGGTTGGCCTGCCGCTCACGGAACGCTTACCTCCCAAGCTCACACACTGTGCCCGTTTTCAGCCGGGTTCCCAAGGACCCTCCCGGCCGCTCCCCCGTGGCATGTCTCCACGACTATCCCATTGTTTTTGCACGTTCGTTGACTGGGACGGTAATCTGTCGGCCGTCGGGTTACACCGATGGAGGCTTCGCCTAGTCTGGTCTATGGCGCCGCACTGCTAATGCGGTTTGGGTATCCAACCCCATCCCGGGTTCAAATCCCGGAGCCTCCGCAGTCAAAGAAGCGCCCTGATCCACCGTCAGCGACGGAGGATCAGGGCGCTTCTGCGTTTCCGGGCACCGGGTCGGGTGTGGCCCGACCTGTCCGATTTTTGGTATCGGCGCAGGTCAGGCCACATCTTGCGGACCGGCTGAGTGCGTCCTGGTGTCGCTTGGGAGGGCGCGTGTTCGTCGCTCTCAGCTCACCTGCGGACGCCCCGGCAGAGTCTTGAGCGACTTCAGTTCACCGGCCTGGTTGTACGTGTAGACCTCGATGTCCACCGCGTCCGGCTCGCCGCTCGCGGTCATGTCCAGGGGGCCGCTGACCCCGTCGTAGTCGATGTCCTCACCCTTGCGGATCAACTTGCGGCACTCGACGAAGGTCGTGCACTTCACGCCGGCGCGGGTGACTTCTACCATTTTGTCCCGAATCTTCTTCGGGTTCGTGGAGTGGGCCGCCTCCGCCGCCAATGCGACGGTGGTCACACAGTCGAAGGTCTGCGCCGCGTACTGCGTGGTCTCCACCGTCGGGTCGAAGGCCTTCAGCCCCGCTGCGTACGCTGCGTTCTCCACCGAAGCCGGCGCGGTCCCCTTCATCCCGGCCAGAACGCCCGGAGACTGCGGGGACACGGTCTGCGCCAGCTTCTCGTTGCGGAGCCCGTCGCCCCCGTACACACCGAGTTTCGGCCCCGGGGCAAGACCCTGCTTCAGCATCTCCTTGAGGATGTCCGCGCCCTCGTCATAGGACAGCAGGACGATCGCGTCGGCTTTGGACGCCTTGGCCTTGTCCACCTGCTTCTTGAAGTCAGTCGTCGCCGGATCGTACGGATCGATCGACGACGTCAGGTTGTTCTGCTTCAGGGCGGCAGCCGTCGCGTCGGCCAGGCCGCGCCCGTAGTCGTCGGACCGGGCGATGATCGCCACCCGCTTGTGCCCGTCGGCTGCTATCTGGTCGGCCAGGATCGGCCCCTGCAACGTGTCGCTGGCGGTCGTCCGGAAGTAGAAGTCGTAGTCCATGTAGTCGGTCAGCTTCACCGCGGTGTTGGACGGGGAGCACTCCAGTACGTCCGCCCGGGTGAACTTGTCGATCACCGCGAAGGTGCGCCCACTGGCTGCCGCACCCACCACCGCATGGACCTTCGCGTTCAGCAGTTTGTCCGCACCGGCCACCGCCTTCGCGTCGTCGCCGCCCTCGTCCGCGCCCACCGCCGCCGGGAGCTTCTTCCCGAGTACCCCGCCCGCCTGGTTGATCTGGTCGATCGCGTACTTCACCGACGAGATCTGAGGTGGGCCCAGCGCGGCCAGCTGGCCGGTCTCGGGCAACAGGTACCCGAACTTCAATGCTTCCTTTTCCCCCGCCCCGCCGTCGTTCCCACTGACGAGACCGCAGGCAGTGGTGCCCGCCAGTAGTGCCAGTGCCATGCCTGCCGCTCTTGCGGTCGTGATCGTGCGCACGAAATCCACTCCGTTTCCCCCTCCGGGGTTCCCGGAGCCGGCCCTTGTGAGGCAGGACTCCGGCACCCCGTTCAACGTCTGCTGAACGTGCCGTCCCCAAGGAGTGCGTCCGGAGCCGGGTCTGTGGCCGTTGCCGCAGCGCCGGGCTCCGCCTGGGGGCGTTGGTGCAGGAGAGTACGGGCGCACAACCGTTCAGCGGTAGGGGTGGTTGGGTGTTTTCGCAGGTCAAGGCCATTAAGTGAACTTTCGGAGCGCCCTTGGAACCCGTCCGGGCTTAACCGATTTCATCTCCGGGACGGGAGCCTGTATGGTTATTTACGTCGCAAGGGAAACCGAACGACAGGCGCTCGTAGCTCAACGGATAGAGCATCTGACTACGGATCAGAAGGTTGCAGGTTCGAATCCTGCCGAGCGCACCAGCTCAGGAAGGCCCCGCACTGAAAAGTGCGGGGTCTTCTGCGTTTCGGGCGCCCCTCACCGGACAGCTCCGCCGCACCGTCCCGGTGGTCCCGGCGGAACCGTCCGCGGCCGGTATTCGTTTTGCCGGAACTCCGAGTGAAGTCGCCCTGGGCGGTTAGGCTTCCGGTGATGGGGAGGGCGCGGTGATCGGCATGGGGCAAGGGACGGTGCAGGAGCAGGCTTTTCTCCACGAAGCCATGCTCTACGCCGGATACGACGGTTTCGTCGACGTCGTCGGTACGTACATCAGCGACTCCCTGACCGCGGGGGAACCGGTCATGGTCGCGGTCACCCAGGACAAGACCGATCTGCTGAAGGACGTCCTGAAGCAGGAACTGCGTGAAGCCCCCGGTCTGCTGTCCTTCGTCGACATGGAGAACGTCGGCCGCAACCCGGGCAGGATCATTCCGGTGTGGCGCGACTGGGTCCGTGAGCAGGCCGTCGAAGGGCGCAGGATCCGCGGGGTGGGGGAGCCCGTCTGGCTGGGCCGCAGCCCGGCCGAGATCATTGAGTGCCAGCAGCACGAGACACTGCTGAACCTCGCCTTCGGCGGATCACCCGCCTGGTGGCTCGTCTGTCCGTACGACACCACCGCACTGCCGGCCGACGTCATCGAAGAAGCGTGGGCCAGCCACCCCACCGTCCTGGAGCCCGGGAGCGGCCGCACTGACAGCGGGTTGTACGGCCGCCAGGGTCTGGACGCCATATTCGCCATGGAACTGCCCGAACCGGTAGGTCCCAGCGAGACCGTGCCGTTCCGCTCCGGTGGCTTGCCGGCCGTCCGCATCGCGGTGACCCGCCGGGCCGCCGCCGCGGGACTGCCTGAACTGCGCGCCCGCGAATTCGTCGTCGCGGTCAGCGAGGCCGCGGCCAACAGCCTCCGGCACGGCGGCGGCACGGGTGCCCTGCGGATCTGGCAGGACGAACGGTCGCTGGTGTGCGAGGTCCGCGACGCCGGATACATCGACCAGCCGCTGGTGGGCCGGGAGCGCCCCACCCCGTCGCAGGACGGCGGGCGCGGCCTGTGGCTGATCCACCAGATCTGCGACCTCGTCAGGATGCGCTCGTCACGCGACGGGGGGACGACCCTCCGGCTGTACCTCCACCTCACCGAGGGTTAGACCCGGCTACGCGGCGGGCAGCACCGAGGCCCGGCCGACCGTCGGCTCCTCCGCCAACGACCCAGCTGGCAGAGACGTGCCTGCCTGCGACTCAACCACCAACGACTCAACCACCAACGACCCGTCCGTCAACGACCCGTCCGTCAGCGGCACCGCCGACTGTGGCTGCGACTCCACGACCCCTGACTGCACCGCACGCCACCACAGGTCGGGCTCGGCGACGACAGCCGGTTCGAACCACTCGCCGGGGCGCGGCACCACCACCCGGCTGCCCGTCTTCACCGCCGCCTCCAGCGCCCGCTCCACCGGCTCCGCCCAGGCATGCGGCGCCAGGTCGAAAGTGCCCCAGTGGATCGGCAGCAGCACGTCGCCGCGCAGATCGCAGTGCGCCCGTACGGCGTCCTCCGGGTTCAGGTGGACCTCAGGCCAGGCCTCAGCGTAAGCACCGGCCTGCATCATCGTCAGGTCGAACGGACCGAACCGTTCACCGATCTCCGTGAAGCCCGGGAAGTAGCCGGTGTCGCCGCTGTGGAACACCCGGTGCTCCGCCCCGGAGACCACCCACGACGCCCACAGCACGGTGGCCGAAGCCCGTGGACCGCGGCTGCAGTAGTGCCGGGCAGGGGTGGCGGTGAACTCCAGGCCGGCGACGGTCGCGGTCTCCTGCCAGTCCAACTCGATGATCCGGTCGGCGGGCACACCCCACGCTTCCAGGTGCGCGCCCAGGCCCAGCGGCACCACGAACGGCACATCCCGCTGCGCCAACGCCTTCACCGTCGCCATGTCCAGGTGGTCGTAGTGGTCGTGCGAGACCACCACCGCAGTCAGCTCCGGCAGATCCGCGAACCGGATCGGCATCGGATGCAGCCGCTTCGGTCCGACCAGGGACGACGGCGAGCAGCGGGTGCTCCACACGGGGTCGAACAGCACCCGGGCACCGTCGATCTCCACGAGCACCGTCGCGTGGCCCAGCCAGGTCGCCCGCAGCCCGGAGTCCGGTGCGACCGTGTAGTCGTCGCTGGAGCGCTGGACCACCGGGATGGTGCCCTTCGGGTGGCGCAGCCCGGACGCAGCCCGCTGTGCCTGCAGCATGCTCCGCCACCCGCCCGGCACCATCCGCTTGGTGGGCACCGGATTGCGGAAGGCACCGTCCACGAAGTGCGGCGAGTTGCGGACCCGGTCCAGGCGGGCACCCGCTGGACGGGCGCCGATCGCCGCGATTGGGTTCCGTACGAAGTCGTCCCCGGTCACGTAGAGCTCCTTGGAGGTTCCGGGCGCTGCCAGCTGCGCCGGGTCTGTGCTGTCGAACCTTGTTGTCGCGCCTCAGGTGGTGCTTTTGTTGTGGTGCCCTGGGAGATTAACCGGCCCTCGGTGTCGGAAACGTCCTCCGCCGGGATGGGCCGGCAGGCACCCCCTCATACAGGGGGAGTAGCCGTGCGTCAGGGTTGGTTCAGGCCTTCAGGCAACGGTTTGCCGCTCTGCTTCGGCCCGAGGACCTTGGCCGCACCGAGCAGCAGCACTGCGCCGATGACCGCGTACAGGGCGAGTCCGACGGCACCGGAAACGGCGCCGTTCCCGCCGAAGTACACGGTCGAACTGGTCAGTTCGGTGCCAAGACCCGGCAGGACCCACGTGTGCATGTCCCGGAAGAACCCGGGCAACAGCTCCGGCGCGAACGGGCCGCCCGAACCGGGGTTGCCGAGCACTACGAACAACAGCAACACCACACCGGTCCCCAGCGTTCCCAGCCAGCCTTGGATTCCGGCGGCGGCCACCGCCGCCGCGAAGGTCACCAGCATCGCGCTGCCGGCCACACCCCAGAAGTGGCCGGGCCAGATGTCGTACGCGCCTACGGTCAGCGCCGCGCCCACCAGCCCGCTGCACACTGAAAGGCTGGCCAGTGCGCCGATCCGCAATGCGGCCCGCGCCAGTGTCGGGGGCACCGTTCCAACAAACAGGGTCAGTACGGTCGCCCCGAGGTAGCCGGTCACCATCAGGCCGACAACCAGGTAGAACGCTGACAGGCCGTGCGGGTCCTCGGCGGTCAGCGGGATCACGTCGTGCACCTGGAGTGGGAGGTTCGCCTGCTTGGCGGCTCCCTCGACGGCTGTCTGCACGGTCCGCGCGCCGCCGTTCGGGGCTGCTCCCGCAATGTCGAGCCCCAACCCTTGCGGGCCGGTGAACAGCACTCCGTACACCTTGTGGTCCTGGAGGGCGTCGTCCGCGTCGGCCCGGGTCTTGTAGGTCTTGGCCTCGACCGACTTGCTCTGCTGCCGCAGTCCCTGGGTCAGCTGCGCCGCGCCCTGGTCCCCGGCGACCACTGCGAGCGGCACGTCGCGCGGGTCCGGTTTGTGCAGCGCGCCGACGTAGGCCGCGATGAACGCGCTGCCCAGCGCGAGCACGCCGACCAGCAGGATCGCGACCCGGGCATACCACCGGACGGCCGGTTTGAGTTTGCCCGGCTCGTCGAAGAACCCGAAGTCCGTGCGCTTAGGGGAGGCGCTGTCCGAGGAAGCTCCGTCAGTGGGGGAATCGCTTGCGGCCGCGCGGCGCTGGCCTGCCTGCCGCGGTGCCGCCTGGCTCGGCGGGTCTTCGAGCGCTGTGCCGTGGACCGGGGACGCGTGCCGCGGGCCTCTGCGGACCGGGGCCGGCCCGTCCTCGGATTCCTCGGCGGCCTGGTCGGCCTTGGCGTCCTGGCCAGGCTTGGCGGCCTGGTCGGCCCTGCCGTCCGTACCGTCTCCGGCGGGGGAGGCCGGAACGGCCGAGGCCGCATCCCTGTCCGGGGATGCGGCCTCGGGTTCACCGTGCGGGTGCGTCATGTAGGGGGTCCTAGGGACTCGGGGGCCTGGCCCCGTCACCACTAGGTTCGGCGGGTTCGGCCATCTTCACCGGCTTGGCCGGGGCAGCCTTTGCTGCCTGCCAGGTGACGTGCCCACTTTGGTCCTTGTCATGCCCTGATTTGGTCGTTTTAGGTGACTTGCCGGAAGAATTTGACCCGACTGCCGCCTGCGCGTTGGCAGCCTTGGCCCCGTTGCCGTTCCGGACCCACGTACGGTCGAGCGGCTCGGTGTGCCGGCGCTTGAACAGCGACGGCAGGCTCGGCGCGGTGACGAAGCCCTCGGCCCGGCCTGAGGCCAGGCTGATCCGGGCAAGCTCGCTGGCCTTGCGGAACAGGACGTACCGCGGTTCCCAGATCGGGCGGTACTTGGCGTTCGAGCGGTACAGCGACTCCAGCTGGAACCAGCGGGAGAAGAACATCAGCGCACCGCGCCACATCCGCAGGACCGGGCCCGCGCCCAGCTTGGCGCCTTCCTCGAACACCGACCGGAACATCGCGAAGTTCAGCGAGAGGCGGTCGACCTTGTGCGCCTTCGCGTTGCCCAGCATCTCCAGGATCATGAACTCGATGAGGCCGTTCTCCGAGTCGCGGTCGCGGCGCATCAGGTCCAGCGAAAGACCGTTGCAGCCCCACGGCACGAAACTTAGGATGGCCCGCAGCTGCCCGTCCTTGTCGAGGCACTCGACCATGAAGCAGCGGCCGTCCTCCGGGTCGCCGAGGCGGCCCAGGGCCATCGAGAAGCCGCGCTCGGTCTCGCCGTCCCGCCAGTGGTCGGCCAACTCGACCAACTCGGCCATCTCGTCGTCCGGGATGTCCTCGTGGCGGCGCATCCGGGTGCTGTAGCCGGCCCGCTTGACGCGGTTGTACGCCTGCCGGACCACGCGCATCGCGCGGCCCTCAAGAGTGAACTCGTCGACCTCGACCAGAGCCTCGTCGCCCAGGACGAGCGCGTCCAGGCCGTGCCGGGCGTAGATGTTCCCGGCTTCCTCGCTCGCGCCCATGACGCCCGGGACCCAGGCCTTCTCCTGGGCCTCCTCCAGCCAGCGGTCGATCGCGCCGGGCCACGCCTCGGGGTCGCCGATGGGGTCGCCGGAGGCCAGTGAGACACCGCCGACCACGCGGTAGGCGATCGCGGCTTTGCCGGACGGAGACCAGATGACGGACTTGTCGCGGCGCAGTGCGAAGTAGCCGAGCGAGTCGCGCTCGCCCCACTTCTCCAACTGCTCGCGCAGCCGGACCTCATCGTCTGCGGTGAGCAGTTCCTGGTTCTTGGGGGCCCGGAACAGTGCGTACAACACGGCGAGGAGCACGAGCACGCCGACGATGTTGATGATGACGTCGGTCGTCCGGGGCACGCTGACCTCGGGGATGTCGCTGTCCGGGGACAGCGTGATCACCCGGAAGACGGTGTAGACGATGCGGTCGCTGACGGAGGCTTCGTTCTCGTTACCGGTGAAGGTGACCAGCGTCGAACCCAGGATCACCGCGATGACCACGCCGATGCTCAGCACACCGAGGGCGAGCTTGATGTTCTTCCGGTCGCCCTTGGCGTAGAACTCGCGGCGGCTGACCAGCAGACCGGTGAACATCACCAAGGTCAGCGCGAGGGAGAACCAGTTGAAGCCGTGGAACCTGAACCGCTCGTCCGGGAGCGCCATCGCCGCCACCATGAGTCCGAGCGTCAGACCGCTCATGGCCGTGACGAAGATCCACGCGGCTCGCTTACGGCGGTACAACATGATGCCGAGGAGTATGGCGAAGGCGGCTGTCGTGTAACCGGAGGTCGCCAGGAACGGAGTGAAGAACTCGTCCGAGTTGTGCCTACGGACCCCGTTGCGCAGCGGCACGAGGATCGCGGCCAGCAGATTCAGCCCGGCCACCAGCCGGAGGTACCAGATCGCTGTCCGGCGGCCGATCCGGCTGAGCCGTGCGGTCCTGGTGGGGCCACCGGCGTCTGTCTCGACTCTGCCGTCTCCAGCCTTGGCCGGGATGCTCACCGTGTGCCCCACTTCTTAGTCATGCCCGTCATGTCCGTCAGGACGGGAAGTCGGCCACCGATGGTTCTGCGAACGTTCGGTTGGGCAGCGCGACACTGCATGATGCTCCTTGACTGCGTGGACGGTGTACGCATGGTCGCCGGATCCGAGGTAGGCGCACAGCCGGTAAGCATGCCCGATTTGTCCGAAACTAGGCGCGTATACGGAAAGCGTAGACAGCTGGCGGCGCTGCGTCATGCCCGTAAAGTCGGCATGTGCGTCATTCCAGAGGATGACCTCTGCTCGGCGATCCGCCCCCGGGAGGATCATCCTGGGCCCGGACGGGGAATGCAATCAGGGGCGTGCCGCGGCTGATATCGGCCACATGTGCAAACTTTTTCGAACTCACAGCCGCCGTCGCTGACACACGGCGACCGGTGGAGGGAGTGAAACGCCGACGGGCCGGCACGGCATGCCGGGTGCATGCCGTGCCGGCCCGTGGTCCGGCCGCCCGGTTGAGCCGGGAGTGGGGTGGAGCTCCGAACAGGGTGTTGTCAGCCGATCGGCAGGCCGCCGAGCGGGAGCGCCGGGAGGGTGGGGGAAATCGGAGCGGCGGGGGCCACCGGTTTGGCCGCCTGGCTGGCGTTGCTCGCGGTTGTCGCTGCCTCGGTGGCCGGGACGGTGGCCTGTGCGGCCGTCGGTCCGGTCTTGTCAGCGGCCTCGCCGACCGTGGTGGTCGCGGCCGGGACGCCCTTCTCCGCAGTCTTGCTCAGGGCGCCGCTCGCGGACTGGCCGACGCCGCCCGGCAGCGCGCCGGTCAGGTCGTCGGGCTGGCTCAGACCGTTGAGCCCGCCGGGCAGTCCGGCGGAGGCGTGTGCTCCGGTCGAGATGAGCAGCGGGGCGACGCCGGCGGCTGCGATCAACAGGGCGGTCCGGGCGACACGGCGCTTGATGTCCGTCATGGTGCTCCTCACGGTGTTTGTGAACGCTGTCGGCCACGCCGGGCCGAACTCACACCGTGACTACCGCGTGACCGCCCGGGTGGTTGCGGGCTGTTCGATTAAAGAATTGGCAATACTGCGGCGTGTCATCGCATTTGCGGGCCGATAGGAGATTCAGGGCTTTTGTGTGAATTGCCCGCCATCGACGGTCTATTGAATAGCGATTTCATGAGCTTTGTCTGATTTGTCGCCCGTGTCGCCCGTGTCGCCCGTGTCGCCTGTAGCGCCGACATCGCTCGTGGCGTCCGTGGTGCTGCCCAGCCCACCGCTCCGCGCCGCCGGGATCGCCGCGGCAGTCGCCCTGGCCGCGCCGCGCTGCCCGAACCTGAACACGGGCCGCCCGGTCAGCAGGTACTGGACGATGAATCCGCAGGTCACCGCAAAGGCGCCCCCCAAAGCGTCGAGGAGGTAGTGATTGGCGGTGCCCATGACCACGATCGTGGTGAACAGTGGATAGAGCAGGGCCATGATCCGCAGCCAAATCCACGGGGCTATCGCGACGATCACCAGAGCGGACCACAGCGACCAGCCCACGTGCAGTGACGGCATCGCCGCGTACTGGTTGGCCAGCTTGCCGCCCAGTTCGAAGGTCGGGTGCGCCAGGTCCTGCGGGCCGTTCGCGGTGTCGATGAAGTCGTAGCCGGGCAGCAGTCGCGGCGGGGCCAGCGGATACAGCCAGAAGCCGAGCACGCCGAGCCCGGTAGTCACGCACAGGGCTGTCCTGGCCGAGCGGTACAGCTCGGGGCGGCGGGTGTAAAGCAGGACGAGCAACGTCAGCGGCACCAGGAAGTGGAAGCTCGCGTAGTAGAAGTTCATCGACTTCCCGAGCCACGCCACCGACGCCGTGAAGTGGTTGATCGTGTGTTCCATGTCGATGTGCAGCCATGACTGCACGTCCATGACCTGGTTGCCGTGCCGCTCGGCGACGGCGCGCTGGTCGGGGACCGAGCCGCGGACGTACGAGTACAGGGAGTACCCGGCGCGGATCATCAGCAGTTCGAGCAGCAGGTTGGGCCGCGACAGCGGGCGCATCCGCATCGGCAGCACGGGCACCGGCAGGCCGAGGACCTTGCGCTGACCGCGCGGCACGCCGGTGTCGGCCGGTGTTTTCTCCGCCGTCCAGTGCGGCGCGTCCCGCTTCAGGAACGGCAATGCGAGTGCGGCGGCGGCGGCGAGCAGCAGCGGTGCGTTGTCGGCGACGACGGTGAGGAAGGTCAGCTTGCCGGGGATGAGCGTCTGGCCGCCGAAGAGGAGCACCAGGCCCACCGCGACGGGCCATATCGTCCTGTCCGGCTGCCGGCGGCCGAGACGGCCGGCCAGGGTGAGCAGGAGCGCCAGTTGGAGGGGCCGCCAGGCCACCGGGACTAGGAGGAACACCGTGGAGCAGGCGATCGCGACGCCCAGGAGAGTCTGACCGTCGCGGAGGTAGTCGGCGGCCCGGCGGTAGCCGAAGACCGCCACGGGTATCGCAAGCACCAGGAGCACGACGTGCTCCAGCGGTCCGTTCAGCCCTGACCGCAGGAGGAGGCCGTGCAGTGACTGATCGGAAAGTGCATCGGTCGACTGCATGTACGACTTCTCCCGTGTGGGTTTGGTCCAGGTCGGTCCGTTGGGACGGAATGACCGTTCCCGCCCGGCAAAGGGCGGATCGTGCCAGCATAGACAGGGTTAATGAGGGGGGATGGGCCCGTGTCGCACCACGAACCGCCGCATCCGCAACAACCGCCACAACCGCCGCCGCACCGGCCGGGCGGGCAGCCGGGCGGGCAGCCGGGCCGGACGCACAGGTCCCGCCGAAGTCCACTGGTCACCCTGGTCGTCGCACTGGTCCTCATCGCGGCGGTGGTGACAGGTGTGGTCCTGGCCACCCGCGGCGACGACGGTGGTGGCGGCTCGAAGCCGAAGACGACGCCGACCCAGGGGGTTCCGGGTATCCCCGGTGGCCTGCCGACCAACATCCTTCCGACCGGGGTGCTGCCGTCGGACTTCAACCCGGGTGATCTGTTCGGCAGCGGCGGGCCGTGAGGCGTGGCGGGCCGTGAACCGTAGGTGCATTTAGGTGATTAACGGCTAAATGTGCTGCAAAATACGCCGTTCAGACCGTACGGTCGTCCGCTGTGACCCGACCACGTACGAAGATCCCACTTGTCGTCCTGACCGCCTTCGCCGCAGTGCTGCTCACCGGCACACCTTCATACGCAGTCTCCGACACGGTCTGGGAGCGCCTCGCCGGGTGTGAGAGCGACCACCAGTGGGACATCAACACCGGCAACGGCTACTTCGGGGGGGTGCAGATCTCCCAGCAGACCTGGAACGAGGCCGGCGGCGGGGTCTACGCGCCCCGGCCGGATCTGGCCACAAGGCGCGAACAGATCAAGGTCGCCGAGAAGATCCTGAGCTGGCAGGGCTGGGAGGCCTGGCCGCAGTGCTCGCGCCGACTCGGCCTCCTGGACGCCCAGCCGGCGTGGGTGACGCAGCCGGACCGGGTGAGCGGGCCGGAGTGGGTGGCAAACCCAGCGCAGAGACGCATGACGGCGCGACACAAGATGCTGATGAAGGCGCGGTAAAAAATGCTGCAGACAGCGCGGTGAAAACGCAAGAGGGGCCGCACCCGAAGATGCGGCCCCTCTTTGTCGTGGTGCTCACGGCTGGGTTCGAACCAGCGACCTTCCCGGTGTGAACGGGACGCGCTCCCACTGCGCCACGCGAGCGTGCAAAAGGAATCGTACACAACAATCGCCTGAATCCGCACCGAGCCCTCCCGTACGCTGGTGGACCGCCTGATCACCACCCGCGGAAGGCTGTACCGGATGCGACTCCTGCACGCTGCCGATCTGCACATCGACAGTCCGCTGCGCGGACTTTCGGCGTACGAGGGCGCTCCGGTCGACGATATCCGCAGCGCGGCGCGCCGGGCTGTGGTCAACCTGGTCGACCTCGCGATCGATGAAGCAGTCAGCCTCGTCCTGCTCGCCGGGGACATCTACGACGGCGACTGGAAGGACTACCACACGGGTCTGTTCTTCACGAGCCAGATGAAACGGCTGCGCGACGCCGGGATCCAGGTCGGCCTGGTGGCCGGAAACCACGACGCCGACAGTCAGATCACCAAAGAGCTGCGGCTCCCCGACAATGTGCACCGGTTCTCGACCGGTGCTGCGGAGTCCAAGGCGTACGAAGACCTGGGTGTCGTGGTCCACGGACAGGGTTACGCCGTCCGTGACACCACCGCCAATCTGGCCCGGGGCTACCCGGCGGCCTTCGGCGGGCTGGTCAACATCGGGCTCCTGCACACCGCGCTCACCGGTTCACCCGACCACGACACCTACGCGCCGGCGAGCATCAACGACCTCAGCGCCCACGGCTACGACTACTGGGCGCTGGGCCACGTCCACCAGCGTCAGATCCACTCCGAGGCCCCGTGGATCGTCTTCCCCGGCAACATCCAGGGCCGGCACGTCAAGGAGACCGGCCCCAAGGGCGCGACGCTCCTCACCCTCGACGGCAACCGGATCACCCCGGAACACCGTGACCTCGACGTGGTCAGATGGGCCCATCTGCGCATCGACGCCACTGACGCACGGGACACCGACGATGTCCTGGAGCTCGTCCGGACCGCCGTCGCGGCGGAACGGGCCGACACCGGCGGACGCCTCCTCGCGACCCGGGTCAGTATCGAAAATCCCACCCAGGCCCACGAAGACCTGTGGCGCGAGGCCGAACGCCTGACGTACGAGATCCGCGACCTGGCCGGGGACCACGACGACGTGTGGGTCGAAAGGGTCCGCATCGCCACCAGCCACCAGGCGCGGCAAGCCGAGACTTTCCCGGAGCTCGTGGAGGACCTGCACCGCACGGCGGCCGGGCTCAAAGCCGACGGCGCCGCGCTCGACCGGTTGATCGCCGGTCTGCCCGGGCTCAAAGCTCTGGAAAAGGACGTCGTACGGGAGGGTGCCGCCGTGGAGGATCTTGTCTGGCAGGCGAAGATCTTCGACGAGGCAGTGGACCTGCTGACCGCGATGGTGACAGGAAAAACCACGATGGAGACAGGCAAAGAGGAGCGCGGCTGATGCGTGTCGACCGTCTCGACCTCGCGGCCTTCGGCTGCTTCACCGGCCGCGTCCTCGACCTCGCGGCTCCGGGCGTGCACGTCGTCCACGGCCCCAACGAGGCAGGGAAGTCCACTGCGCGGGAGGCCCTCGACCAGCTCTTCTACGGCATGGGCCACACCAGCGAGTACGGCTTCGTGCACGATCTGAAGAACCTGCGCATCGGCGCCACCCTGCGTGACGCGAACGGGAACACCCACGAACTCGTCCGACGTAAGGGACGTGGCGGCACCCTCGCCACACCTGACGGTGCGTCCGTCGAGGAGAGTGTGCTCACCGGCATCCTCGCGGGAGTCGGCCGGGTGGACTTCCTCAACGGCTTCTCCCTCGACCACGCTGCTCTGCGGGAGGGCGGCAGCAAGATTATCGACAGTGGGAACGACGTCGGCCGGGCGCTCCTGGAGGCCGGGTCCAACCGCAGTCTGGGCGCCGTGGAGGACGAACTCAACCGGCGCATCCGGGAGTTGTTCCTCAGCGGCGGCAGCAAGCCGCGGATCAACAAGTCCCGCAGCCAGCTCAAGGAGCTGCGCCGGCAGGTTAAGGAGGCCGCGCTCGCGCCACGGGCCTTTGCCGACGCGGAGAAGGCCGTCGAACGCGCGCAGCAAGATCGGAGCCTCCTCAACAGCTACCTGCGGGAGGCCAGGACCGCCCAGACCCGTCTCGAACGGCTGCGTCAGGCCCTGCCCACCTTGCTCCAACGGGCGTCCCTCGTACGGGAGCGCGGCGGTCTCACCGCAGAAGGGGCCCTGCTCCGGGACGGCGTCGCGGAGGAACTGCGCGTACTCGACGAGTCGCTGGGCGCGGTCCGCGCCGCCCACGACCGCACCGTCCGGCAACTGGCCGCGACCGGTGCCGAAGCCGCCGAAGTGCGGTTTGACGAAGGCGTGCTGGCCCAGGCTGACTTGATCGAGTCGCTGTACGCGGACAGCAGTGCCGTCCGCAAAGCCGTGGACGAGGCCGCCGAGGCGGACGCCGAAGCCTGGCAGGCGGCCAGGCGCGCCGCCGAACTCCTTTCCGCCGTACGCCCGGAACAGGTGCGGGACGATGGCAGTCTCGCAGTGGAATCGCTCGTGGAACCGCCGCCCGGCACCGCAGACCGGATCGCCGAACTGCGTACAGCCCTCGCCGAAGCGCAGGTCGCAGTCCGCCGCTCGGATGGGCACAAGGCCAAACGCAAGACTGCCTTGGACACCGCGCGCGGCGTCCTCGCCGACCTGCCGGAGAGCGAAGACGCGGCAGCGCTTCACGCGCTGGCGGCGGCGGTCCCCGTCACTCTGGCCGAGGACACCGCCCGCACCGTCCGTGCGCTGCGCACCCTCGAAGAGCGGACCGCGGCGTTGCGGGCCCGGAACCGACTGCCCGTCGGCACTCCCGCCGCCCATCTGCCCGTCCCGGTCCGGTCGCAGGTCGACCACCACCGCGAACAGTCCGAGACGGACGCGGCCCGGACCACCCGGACCCGGGACCAGCGGGCGGAGACCGCCACCCGGCTCGACCGGGCGGAGGGCGAGCTGGAGAAGCTCCTGCGACTCGATCCGCCGCCCACCGACCGGGAGTTGGAGGAGGCCAGGGGCACGCGTGACCGACTGTGGCAGCGGATCAAGACGTCAGGCTCCCTCCGCGGCGACATAACCGGACACCAGGACGCCTACGAAGAGTCCGTGGCCGGCGCCGACGATCTCGCCGACCGCATCCGCTCCATGGCCAAGGCCGCAGCCCGGCGGACCGGTCTTGAAGTCGACGTCGAGCGCGACCGGGCCAGGATCACCCTCCTGGACGTCGAGCTCGCCGAAGCACACGTCCGCGGCCAGGCGCGGGCCGAGGCCTGGACACGGCTGTGGGAGCCGGCCGGGCTCCCCGCGGTCCCCGACCCGCACGCCGCCGTCGATCTGCTCGAAGCGGTCACCGAGCTCGCAGGACTGGAAGAACAGGTCAGGGGAGTGCGCGGGGAACTGGCCGGACAGCAGGCGCTGAACGAACGTCTGGCCACCCGGCTCCGGGACGCTCTGACACTGCCCGGCTCCGCTGATTCGACAGACCTGGCCGTCCTGGCGGACCTGACAGACCTGACAGACCTGACAACCCTGGCCGGACAGCGGATCGACGCCGCCGCGGAAGCGGGTCGCGCCCGCGAAGACGCGGCCAAAGACGTCCGTACGGCCGAAGGCGCACTGGCCGAGGCGGAAGCCGAACTGCTCCACGACCACACCGGGCTGACTGCCGCCGAGACCCGCTGGGCCCAACTCGTCGAGGAGCTCGACCTGCCCGACGGCACCCCGCCGGCCGTCGCCCAGGCTGTGGACACCCTCGCAGAGGCAGGCAGGGTTCTGCGGACCCGCGACGACGCACGTCGCCGACACGGCAGGGCCACAACCCAGACCGAGTCCTTCGACCAGCGCTTCGACCGGCTCCGGCAGGAGCTCGGCGACCCGGTCACGGACCCGGTGGACGCCTTCGCCGATGTCACCCGTCTGCACAGTGGGCTCACCGCCGCGCGCAGTGCCCGGGAGACCAGGGACCGCCTCGAAGCGCAGGCCGGACGACTGCGACAGGAAGCGGCGGGTCAGCTGGCCGCGGTCAGGTCCGCGGAGACGGGCCTGCGCGAGCTGGTGGCGGAGACCGGTGTCGAAGATCTGCCCGCGCTGCGCAGGGCCGTGGCCGCAGCCGTCCAGGCGGCAGAGTTGGCGGGCCGGGTCGCCGCGCTCGAAGGGTTGTTGACCGAGTACGGCGAACAGATCACCGATCTGGAGCGGCAGGCCGCCGACACGACCCCGGACGAACTCGACACCGCGATCGTCGAAGCCCGGGAAAAGGCCGAGGAGTTCCAGCAGGCCTACGACAGGCAGGGCGTCGAACTGGGCCGCCTGATCGAGCAGGTCGAGGCGATGGACGACTCGGCGAAAGCGGCCCAGGCCCAAGAGCAGGTCGCGGGTGTCCTCACCGAGTTGGTCGAGGACACCGAGCAGTACACCCGGCTGCAACTGGCCAGGTCCGTACTCCAGATGACCATGGAGGCCAACCGGAAGACCCATCAAGGACCTGTCCTGACCCGGGCCGAGGAACTGTTCCGTGCCTTGACCGCCAGCCGTTTCGACCGGCTGGTCGCGGAGGCCGACTCCAAGAAGAAGCTGGTCCTGCGGGTCCGCCGGACGCCGGTCGTACCGCCGGTGCCGGGCGAGGGCGGGACGGCCGGGCTGCCGCCGGTCCACCTGGACACGGGCGAGCTCAGTGAAGGCACCGCTGACCAGCTCTACCTGGCGCTGCGGCTCGCGTCCCTGGAGCGCTTTGCCGAAGCCGGCCGGGCGATGCCCATTGTCCTGGACGACATCGCGATGACCTTCGACGACGACCGTACGAAGGAACTGCTCCGGGTGCTCGACTCGATGGCCGAACGCTTCCAGATCCTGCTGTTCACCCACCACCGGCACTTGGGCGACCTGGCCCTGGACACTCTCGGGAGGGACCGGGCGCACGTCCACGAGCTGCCGGTTTTCGTGCCCTGACCGAGCCCTGACCGAGCCCTGACCGAGCCCTGACCGAGCCCCGACCAAGTTGTGATCAAGCACTGATCAAGCACTGATCAGGCGATGAGCAGGGTCCGGACGACCTTCCCTCCGGGCGTGACCACGACTTCCCAGCGCTCGGCGAGCATCTCGACGAGCAGCAGGCCGCGGCCGTGGAGATCGTCCGCGCCCGGGTTGCTGAGTTTCGGCAGCCGCTCCGGTTCGTTGTCGTGCACCTCGATCCACAGTCCGCGCCTGCCGTCCGCCAGGGTCGTCCGGCGCAGCGCGACCGTGAACGGCTGGTCGGTGGTGTGCCGGATGGCATTGGTGGACAGCTCGGAGGCGAGCAGTAGCGCGGTGTCCGTCAGCGGGAGGAGGTGCCAGCGGGCGAGGACGGTCTTGACGTAGGCACGGGCGGCGGACACGGACTCCGGCCGGGACGGCAGCGTCAGTCCGGCTTTGTCCCGCTCACCGTCCGGGTTCCGACGGGGGGCCTGGTCGGCCAGGGTGGTCATGGTTCGGTACACCTCCTGGGTGCGGCGCCAGCGCCACACCACGCGGCTGCGAAGGCCCGTCACCCCACCCGGCGAGGGACTTCCTTTCCCCGCTCTGCGTGATCATGTGGACACGTACGGTGAGGATGTCGGTTAGGATGCTCCCCGAACCGTCACGGTGCAACTCGCACCGCCGCTTCGGCGGCACAACGCATCCATGTCACCCGAAAGAGTGGCTGCGGGGGTCGGTCATGCCGGTGGACCTCAATCCCGCAGTGCGCCGACGAAGTCTGGGCGCTGAGTTGCGGCATCTGCGCGAAGGGGCGGGTCTGACCGCCGAGTCCGTCTCGGCGCACCCGCATTGCTCCGGTTCCCGGCCACCGGTGACCTGGATGTGGTGTACCTCGACAACCTGGCCAGTACGCTCTACGTCGAGGGAGCCGACGACGTCGCCCTCTACGAGCGCACCTTCGACTATCTGCGGGCCGCCGCACTGTCACTGGAAGCCTCGTACGAGCTGATCGCCGGGCTCGCCGCCGACACGGACAAAGACCTCTGATGACGGTCTCTACCGAGGGCAGGCAACTATGACGACTGCGTTTCTGCAGCATGCGTATCAACTGGTCTGGCGCAAGAGCAGTCACAGCAGTGTGCAAGGGAACTGTGTCGAAGTGGCCCTCGCCGCAACCCTGGTGGCGGTGCGGGATTCGCATCGGCCCTACGGTCCCGTGCTCTCATTTGCCCAGCCGGGGTGGTCGGCGCTACTGCGGGGCCTGGTCCACGCTTAGTCCGGCCACCGTTCAGCGGTGTGCGACCAACTCGTCGTGCCGGTAGAGCGGGCGCAGCCCGTCGGGGAAAAGTACGCCGTACCAGTGATAGGCGCTCATCGACGGGTGTTGGGCCAACGTGTGCACTTCGGCGATCTCGCCGATCTGACCCGCGTTCAGGCCGACGAGCACTTCCACCGGGGTGCCGACCGGATGGCCGTCGGCGGAGGTGGGAGTGGTGGTAGTGGGAAGCTGTGTGGCGATGTCGGTCACGGGTGTACCGCCCTCCTTGAATTTGGACACTGGTCAGTCAATATCGGCCTAATGCCGGTCAGACTTGAGGATGTTCGGTCCGCAGCGTCGCAGATTCGTCCGTACGGCGGTGGTTCCACAATCTATGGGCCCAAGCTGACAGGCTGCCTGTTGTGGATTTCCTCCGGTGGATCACTGTGCTGTCCGGTGTTGCCTGGGTGTATCTGACGCTTGGCCATGCGTGGTTCTGGCGTACGGATGTGCGACTCGAACGGGTGGAACCGGACGGCGTCTGGCCGTCGGTCGCCGTGGTCGTCCCGGCCCGCGACGAGGTGGAGGTCCTCGGCCTGACCCTGCCGACCCTCCTGGCCCAGCGTTACGCCGGGCCGGTCAAGGTGATCCTCGTGGACGACGGCAGTACGGACGGCACCGGCGCGTTGGCCAGCTCCCTGCCGGGGGCTCTGGTGACCGCGCCGCCTGCGCTGCCACCGGGCTGGACGGGGAAACTGTGGGCACTGCGGCACGGCACTGCCCTAGCCGGTGACGTCGACTTCCTGTTGTTCACCGACGCCGACATCGCTCACGGCCCCGATTCGTTGGCCCGGCTTGTCGGCGAGGCGCAGCGGGACGGACTCGACCTGGTCTCGGTGATGGCCCGGCTCAACGTCGGATCCCGCTGGGAACGCCTGATCGTCCCGGCCTTCGTCTACTTCTTCGGAAAGCTGTTCCCGTTCCGGCGGGTCAACCGGCACAACGGACGTACGGCCGCCGCAGCCGGCGGCTGCGTCCTCGTCCGGCGTGCCGCCCTCGAACGGGCGGGCGGGGTGGAGGCGATCAGGGGTGCGGTGATCGACGACGTGTCCCTCGGTACGGCGGTCAAGCGGTGCGGTGGCCGCATCCGCCTGGTCCTCGCGGATCCGGACGGGCATGTGGACAGCGTGCGGCCTTATCCACAGCTTGTGGATCTGTGGCGGATGGTCGCGCGGAGCGCCTTCGCGCAGCTCCGGCATTCCTGGCTGCTCCTGGCCGGCACGGTGTCCGGCCTTGCGTTGATCTACCTCGTACCGCCGCTCTGTGCGGTGTTCGGGCTGCTCACCGGCACCTTCGACGTCGCAGGCATCGCCCTGCTCACCTGGGTGATGATGACCGCGACGTACGTCCCAATGGTCAGGTACTACGGCCTGCCCGCGGTGTACGCGCTCACCCTGCCGTTCGCCGCCGTCCTCTACCTGGGGATGACGGTGGACTCCGCGGTCCAGCACGCCCGCGGTCGTGGCGCGGCTTGGAAGGGCCGCACCTATGGGGCCCCGGACGGTCACCCTGCGGAAACCTCGGGCGGATAGCCTCGCGCAATGGCTGCAGAAGCGCACGATCCGACAGCACCCCGGCAGGAGACTCCGGACAGCACCGCACGGCCGTTCAAGGGTGGTGTGCCCGAACACGGCCGGGTGCCCAAGTCGTACGCGGTGAAGATGCGACTCCGCACCCTGGCCGACGAGTTGGGCGAAGGCGCGCTGCTGCCGCCCGAACGCGAACTTGCGACCGACTACGGCGTCGCCCGCAGCACCCTGCGGTCGGCCATCTCTGAACTGGTGATGGAGGGCCGACTGCGGTCGGCGCGCGGCAGTGGCACGTACGTCGCCCCGCCCAAACTGGTCCACCCGCTGACCCTGGCCAGCTACACCGAGGCGGTCCGCTCGATGGGCCTTACTCCTAGCCGGCGGGTGCTCACCCTCGAACACCACGTAGCGCAGCCTGGTTTGGCCACCCGACTCGGCATCAGGCCCGGCGACCTGACGATCCATCTGGAGCGGGTGCTGCTGGCCGACGATGAACCGATCGGCCTGGAGAGCACGTACCTCCCACTGGAGCGGTTCCCGACGCTCCTTGAGGTGCTCAAGCCGGAGGGGTCGCTGTATGCCACGTTGCAGCAGGATCTGGGGATCGTGTTCGCCGAGGCCGACGAGACGGTTGAAACTGTGCTGGCCGCACCGCGCGAGGCGCTGCTGCTCGGTACGAACCCGGCACTGCCGATGCTGCTGACCCTGCGGACTTCGTACGACCCGGACGGCCGCCCCATCGAGCGGGTCCGTTCGCTCTTCCGCGGGGACCGCATCGGTTTTGCCACCCGTCTCCGCCCCGCCTGACATCCGGCCTGATGACGGGGAAGTAACAGGTCCGGACCTGCTTTTGTCGTTCGGACCGGCTTCCGTCCTTTGCTAGCCGCCGATCGCGGACATCGGCCGGTCCGGCTGGACGAACTCGGCGGTGCCGATGCCGTGGCCGGCTGCCTTGCCCAGCAAGGCGGTTCGCCACGCGGCGGCGATCCGCGCGTCGTCGGCGCCGTCCCGCAGCAACGTGCGTAGGTCGGACTCGTCCCGGGCGAACAGGCAGGTCCGCAACTGGCCGTCGGCGGTCAACCGGACACGGTCGCACGCGCCGCAGAACGGTCGGGTGACACTCGCGATCACACCGACTGTCGCGGCGGTGCCGTCGATGTACCACTCCTCGGCGGGGGCTGACGAGCCGTCACGCGGTACGGGTGTGAGCTGGAAACGCGCGGTGAGACGGTCGAGGACCTCATCTGCGGTGACCATCAGGTCGCGGTCCCAGGCACCCTGCGCGTCGAGCGGCATCTGCTCGATGAAGCGCATCCGGTAGCCGTGCTCGACGGCCCACTCGGTCATCGGGACGATCTCGTCGTCGTTGACGCCCCGTACGGGAACTGCGTTGATTTTGACCGGTTCCAGCCCGGCGGCCAGCGCGCCGCGGAGTCCCGCGAACACGTCCTCGATCCGGTCCCGGCGGGTTATCGCCGCGAACCGCTCGGGGCGCAGGGTGTCGAGGCTGACGTTGACCCGGCGCAACCCCGCGGCGCGCAGGGCGGGGGCGAGCTTGTCGAGCCTGATCCCGTTTGTGGTGAGCGACAGCTCAGGGGCCTGGTCGAGTCCGGCCAGGTCGGCGATCAGCGCCGGCAGGTCCGGGCGGAGCAGGGGTTCGCCGCCGGTGAGGCGTACGGTCCTGATCCCGAGGTGGTGCACGGCGATGCCGACCAGGCGGGTGGTCTCGGCGCGGGTGAGCAGATCGTCGGCGGGCAGCCAGGGCAGCCCCTCGGCGGGCATGCAGTACGTGCAGCGGAGATTGCACCGGTCGGTCAGGGACACCCGCAGGTCGGTGTGCACCCGACCGAACCGGTCGGTGAGTGGGGTGGGCATGCCCGCCAGTAGAGCCGGACGCGCGTCGAACGGTCCAGGGGTGGAACGTACGAGAGGTGTGCAGGTGGGGCGGATGGTGGTGGTGGCTTCGTCCGAGCGGTCACACGTCAGGCGTACGGTCAGCCCGCGGCGGCGTTGCCTTCGTCCTGGCTGTGGTCCGCGTCGGTGCCGCCGAGCCTGCGGCCGAGGCGGACCGCGATCTCCTGCATCTTCCCGGTCATCCAGCTCTCTTCCATCGCGCGGATGCGGTTCTCCGGGCCCGAGACCGACAGCGCGGTCGCAGTCGGCGCGCCCGGGACGACCACGGCGATGCAGCGCACTCCCAGTTCCTGCTCCTGGTCGTCAATCGCGTAGCCCTGGGCCTTGATCTGCGGGAACTGCGCAAGCAAGGCGGCCGGGTCGGTCACGGTGTGCGCGGTGTGCGACGTGAGCTGCCGGCTGCCGAGGACACGCGCGGCATCGGCCTCGGGCAACTGGGCGAGCAGCACCTTGCCGACTGCCGTGCAGTGCGGCTGGACCCGTCGGCCGACTTCGGTGAACATGCGCATCGAGTGCCGGGAGGGCACCTGGCCGACGTACACGACCTCGCCCGCCTCCAGGACGGCGAGGTTCGCGGTCTCGCCGGTGACCTCCATGAGTTCGGCCAGGTACGGGCGGGCCCAACTGCCGAGCAGTCGCCCGGCAGTCTCGCCGAGCCGGATCAGGCGCGGGCCGAGGGTGTACCGCCGGGACGCGTCCTGGCGCAGGTAACCGAGCGAGACGAGGGTGCGGACCAGCCGGTGGATCGTGGGCATGGGCAGCCCGGAGCGCGCGGCGAGTTCGCTGAGCGTCAGGACCCCGCCGGCGTCGGCGAGCAGTTCGAGGAGGTCGAAGGCGCGCTCAAGGGACTGGACACCGCCGCCTGTGCCGGTCGCTCTGGGGGTGTCTGCGTTGAGTGCGACCACCGCACGGTCCTCTCGTCTGCCGGGCCCCGGGTGCGGGCCCGTCGTAGATTTCTTCAACAAGTTGTTGAATTTCCGTTCCCCGGAAACTAATGTCCACTCTACAAAAGAACGCAGGAAGCCACCGAAGGTCCAGACGGCGAAGGAGGGGCGCATGACTGCACCGGCCATCATCGTGAACCACAACACTGCAACCGGCGGCGGCATGCCGCGGGCGGCGGAAGTGCTCACGCCCGAAGCGCTGCGCTTTGTGGCCAGCCTCCAGCGGAGGTTCGGCGGTCGACGCAACGAACTGCTGGTCCGCCGCCAGGAGCGCCGGGCGGAGATCGCCCGTACGGGCAAGCTCGACTTCCTCGCGGAGACCGCTGAAATCCGGGCCGCCGACTGGCGGGTCGCACAAGCGCCACCGGCGCTGCGCGACCGCCGGGTCGAGATCACCGGCCCCGCGGACCGCAAGATGACGATCAACGCGCTCAACTCCGGCGCGAAGGTCTGGCTCGCGGACTTCGAGGACGCGTCAGCACCGACGTGGCACAACGTGGTCGGGCACCAGCTCAACCTGATCGACGCCTACGAGCGGCGGATCGACTTCGCCACCGCCGAGGGCAAGAAGTACGCACTGCGCCCGGACGACGAGCTCGCCACGGTGGTGATGCGCCCGCGCGGCTGGCACCTGGACGAGCGGCACATCCTGGTCGACGGCGCCCCGGCGGCCGGTGCGCTGGTCGACTTCGGGCTGTACTTCTTCCACAACGCGGCCCGGCTGCTCGACCGCGGCCTCGGCCCGTACTTCTACCTCCCGAAGACCGAGAGCCACCTCGAAGCCCGCCTGTGGAACGACGTGTTCGCCCACGCACAGGACCAGCTCGGCATCCCCCGCGGCACGATCCGCGCGACGGTCCTGATCGAGACCGTCACCGCCGCGTTCGAGATGGACGAGATCCTGTACGAGCTGCGCGAACACGCGTCAGGCCTGAACGCGGGCCGCTGGGACTACCTGTTCAGCATCGTCAAGAACTTCCGCGACGCGGGCAGCGCGTTTGTGCTGCCCGACCGCAACGCGGTCACGATGACGGCGCCGTTCATGCGGGCCTACACCGAACTCCTCGTCCGTACGTGCCACCGTCGCGGGGCCTACGCGATCGGCGGCATGGCGGCGATCATCCCCTCCCGCCGGGATGCGGCGGCCAACGCGGCGGCGCTCAAGAAGGTGCGCGACGACAAGGACCGCGAGGCCGGCGACGGCTTCGACGGCTCGTGGGTGGCGCACCCGGACCTGGTGCCGGTGTGCCGCGAAGCCTTTGACGCCGTGCTCGGTGACAAGGCGCACCAGCTCGACCGTACGCGGGACGAAGTCGAAGTGACGGCGGCGCAGTTGCTCGACGTCGCGTCGGTTGGCGGCTCCCCGACCAGTGCGGGCCTGCACAGTGCCGTCGCGGTCGGCCTGCGCTACCTGGAGGCCTGGCTGCGCGGACACGGCGCGGTCGCCGTCTTCGGACTCATGGAGGACGTCGCGACGGCCGAGATCTCCCGGTCGCAGGTGTGGCAGTGGGTCAACAACGGCGTTGTACTCGCGGACACCGGCGACAAGGTGACAGCCGATCTGGTCCGTCGCCTGGTCGTCGAGGAACTCGGCGCGCTGCGCGAGGACTTGGGCGACGGCGGCTTCGAAGCCGGCCGCTGGACGGCCGCGCGGGACCTGTTCCTTGAGGTCGCGCTGGCCGACCAGTTCGTCGAATTTCTCACCCTGCCGGGATACGAACTACTGGACTGAGCCAGGCCGTTCGAGTATCCCCCATATACCGGAACGGTCGGGCCCGCCCCGGCGGTCGCGGGGGCGCGTCCTGACGGGCGGGCCCGACCGTTCCGTTCTTCTTCTTGGCAGAACAGACCGAGCTGGCACAGAAAGTGGAGACCCGACATGGCACGCATGTTCCTCAACGGCCAGGCGATGGAGGGTGGACCGTTCCACCACCACCTGGAGGGTGCACCGCTGGTCGTGAAGACCCGCACCGCCCCGGGACACCGGTTCTTCTCGATCGGCGACCGCTGCCCCGGCCTGCTTCCGGACCCGTCGAGCGACGTGCAGATCGAGGGCGAGGTGTACGAGGTCCCCGACGAGGTCCTGCGCGACAACCTGCTGCCGACGGAACCCGCGGAGCTGGAGTTCGGCATCATCAAGCTCGCGGACGGCTCGGCGTGCTTCTCGATGGTCCTGCGCAAGGGCGAGCTGGAGTCGGGCAAGCACCAGGAGATCACTGAATTCGGCGGCTGGCGGGCGTACTTGAAGACGCTCGGTCGCGAGGCGTAGGCGCCAGCCCTGGGTGACACCCGCTGTCGGCTGACCACGACTTCTGCCCCAGTGCCGAATCTGGCACTGGGGCAGGGGTTTTTCTGGACGCGCGGGCTGGGTGATGGTGTGCCGGCCGACGTCCAGCCGTAGCCGTCGCTGTCAGATCTGACGCGGGATCACGGGCGAACCCGTCCCGCTGGCTGAATCGGGTGGTCGATATGGACCTTGTAGCCGTCGGCACCGAGCCACCGGGCGTGGATGCCTGGTCCGCCGCTCACATCGAGGATGCCGGCCGGCGCGGCGGGCAGATGGCGACGGAGGATCTCCCGGGTGCGGACGAGTTCGAGGGTGCCGGTTAGCCGGATCGATTCGTCAACGGTGTTGGTGTAGTAGTCGAGGATTTCGGGCGCGAGACGAGGGGCTGTCGACAAAAGAGGGATGCTCCACCTTCTTGACCGCCGCGACCATGCGCGGAGGCAGGTGAACAACCGCTTTGTCATCGGGGATTGAGCCGGCGACTGGGGCATACCGTTCTGCCGCATACGCAGGGCGGCCAAGCGCGGAGTGTGTCCAGGCCGGATACGGACGCTTTGTCGACGGTCGGCAGGTCGGTCATCTCGCCGTTCGTGCTCACCCGGTAGACCCGGAGGGACATCCCGAATTTTTTGAGGGGGCTGTTTGCTTCCGTCATGCCCAAATGCTGGCGGAATCCAGACAGCGTGGGGAGTGGCCAAACTAGGGGCCAGTGGGATGGCCTGCCTCGATTTCCTTCAGAAGCATCCGCAACGTGAGGCTGTGTTTCTCCGCTGGGAGTTGATCGAGTGCGGCGCGCGCGTAGGCAACCCCGCCGGAGGGGTCGCCCGCTCGGGCGAGCATCAGACCCCGGTGCAGCTCCAGGTGGGTGTGGAAACGGGGTAGGGAGTCGGGCAGCAGGTCGTGGGCTGTGTCCTGTGCGGCGAGTGCCTGCTGTTCGTCGCCGAGCCGGGCCAGCAGTAGCGAGGCGAAGACATTCATGCGCCATTCGGGCACCGCGTAGTCGGTGCTGTCGCCGCCGCCTGATCCGGCGCGTTCGAATACGTCCCAGGCGTTGTGCAGCAGAGCGACAGCAGTTGCCTTGTCACCACGCAGAGCGGCGACGTGCGCTCGGCCCATCAAGGCGTTGAGGCGTCCGAGGGACGGTTTGTCGGACAGGTCGAGCGCCTGGTTCGCGAGGGTTTCGGCGACAGTCAGCGAAGCGCCTTCGTAGCCAAGGGCGATGGCAGCTCTGCCCCGCACCCATACCCGGGCGTCGGTGTCGCCGGACCGGTCGGCTGTCTCCGCCGCCACGTGGTACCAGCCGGCCGCGCGAGCCCCGTCGGATCCGGGGAACGTCTTCGCGAAGAGCGTGGACAGTCTTGCGGCGACACCCCACAGTGCGGGTTCCTCCAGTTGCTGCTGGAGTACCAGGAGATCGGCGGCCAATCGCTGCTGGATTTCCGCTGCGCCTGACGTCATGTAGTCGCGCCCGTAGACGTCGATCTGCTCCAGCCAGTAGTCGACGCCGGGCTGGTTGGAGCGCAGCGCGGCGGCGAACCCGTAGCGCAGGAGGTCGGAGGCGACGACTGGAGCTATCGCCGTCGCGGCGATCCCGGTCAGCAGGGCACGTCGGTCCACGCGGGCGGCCTCCAGTACGGACAGCGGCGTTTGCAGTGCTGTTGCAAGGTGCTTCAACCAGTACGGGCCGGGAGCGCGTCCTTCGTTCTCCCAGCGGGAGATCTCCCTTCGGGTGACGGTCGCGCCGCCGTGCTTGCACAGCTCGTTCGCGAGTCTCCCTTGGGACCAGCCTTGCGCCAACCGTAATTCCACAATTACTGAGCCAAGAGGCATCTGCCCATGATGGCCCCTACTTGGCCACTTCTGGGACGGGTTCCCGGTCCGGAACGATGGGTTCGGACCGGCCGCCGTTCCTTGGGATACAGCGCTGCCGGGTGCTACATCCAGCGCAGTCCCCGATCCGCGAAGGAGAAACGCAGATGGGCGCACATTCCGGTAAAGACCATCCGATCGAGGGCGACGGCCAGCAGAAGGGGCGGCCCGTCCCGCCGGAGGAACCACAGAAGAAGCCCGCAAAATGAGCGACCCGTACACCGAAGGCCAGGGCACTCCTTCAATGAGCGCCCTGGCCGGGCAGCTCGCCGCCGAGGACTATCTGTCTCCGGACTGGCGCGCGGCGTTCGAGGCGGTGGACCGGGCGCGCTTCCTGACCTCAGTGCTGTGGACTTCGGTCGACGAGACCGGCGGTTACCACCGGGTCGACCGTGCCGAGGAACCGGAGCGGTGGTGGCAACTCGCGTACCGCGATGTCCCGTTGATTACTCAGGTCGGCGACAAGGACGGCCCGGACACGCAAGTGGCGCTGTACCCGACGAGTTCGGCGTCCATGCCGCGGATGAATGGACTCATGGCCGGCCATCTCGATGTCGCCGATGGGCAGGACGTGCTGGAGCTCGGCACCGGTCCCGGAATCACCGCGGCGCTGTTGTCCCATCGCCTCGGGGAACAGCATGTGACGTCGGTGGAGACCGACCCCGCTGTGGCGGCACAAGCACGCGACAACCTGCACGCCGCCGGCTTCAGCCCGACTCTGGTTGTCGGCGACGGCTCCCTCGGCTGTGCCGACAGAGCACCGTACGACCGGATCATCGCCACCTATGCGGTGCGGACGATTCCGTACGCCTGGATCGAACAGGCCCGCCCCGGCGCGGTCATCGTCACGCCGTGGGGCACGGGCCTCTACAACGGCACTTTGTTGCGGCTGGTGGTCGGTGACGACGGAACAGCCGTGGGAAAGGTCGTGGGCGGTGCTGCGTTCATGTGGGACCGTGCCCAGGACCCGAACCGGAATCGGGCTGACCTTGCGGAAGGTCCGCTGGTCTCGGAGACGGGGACGGATCCACAGCCGGTGTGGGAGGACCCGGACACCGCCTGGGCGCTGGGTCTTGGCCTTCCGGTGGGTGTGCGCCGGCAGGTCGGCTACGGTGACGGCCCGGCTGCGGGTGAGGCCACCTTGTGGCTCACCAGCCGGGACGGCAGGTCGCAGGCGTCGGTCGACTACACGCCCGCGGGCCCGCCGTACGTCGTCGAGCAGTCCGGGCCGGTGCGCCTGTGGGACCGGGCCGAGGCTGTGTTGGGGCGCTGGCGTGAGCTCGGTAGCCCGAACCGGTACCGGTTCGGGCTGACGGTCACCGCATCCGGCCAGCGGGTGTGGGTGGATACGCCGGACATGTCATTTCCCGGGTAACCCGCACAGACTCGGGGCACGGCCTCTTGGTCCAGTGCCGGATGATCGCGGGTGGGGCGATTTGCCGGCACTGGACCAAGAGTGATTCTTCGTACGACTATTTGCTTCGCAGCCGGGTCGCGGCCCGCGCCACGTTGCGGGCGATCTGGTCCTCGTCCACCCGCGACAGGTGCCCGTTCTCCACCACTTCGCGGCCGTTCACCAGGAGCAGCGTCAGCGGTGCCGCCGCGCCCAGGACCAGTGCCGCCACCGGGTCGGCCATCCCCGCGTGCAGGAGGTCGTCTATGCGCCACATGGCCAGGTCGGCGAGCTTGCCGGGCTCCAGGGAGCCGATCTCCGCCGCACGGCCGAGCACCTTCGCGCCGCCCATCGTGCCGAGCCGCAGGGACTGACGGGCAGTCATAGCGGCCGGTCCGCCGCGCAGGCGGGCGACCAGGAGCGCGTTGCGCAGCTCCGTGCCCAGCTCGCCCGACTCGTTCGAGGCGGTGCCGTCGACGCCGAGGCCCACGGGGACACCCGCGGCCAGCATGTCCGGAACCCGCGCGATGCCGGCGCCCAGGCGGGCGTTGGACGACGGGCAGTGGGCGACGCCTGTGCCCGTCGCCGCGAACTTGGCGATGTCGGAGTCGTCCATGTGCACGCAGTGCGCCATCCACACGTCGTCGCCCAGCCACCCCACGCTCTCCAGGTAGTCGGTGGGGCCCATGCCGAACTTCTCGCGGCAGAAGGTGTCCTCCTCGACCGTCTCGGAGCCGTGGGTGTGCAGTCTGACGCCTTTTGCGCGGGCCAATTCGGCGGCACCACGCAGCAGTTCGGGGGTGACGGAGAACGGCGAGCACGGTGCCGCGGTGATCCGGAGCATCGAGTCGAACGACGCGTCGTGCCACTTGTCGATGGCCTCGGAGGTCGCGGCGAGCGCCGCGTCGGTGTCCTCGACGATGTTGTCCGGCGGCAGCCCGCCCTGTGACTGGCCGAGGTCCATCGACCCACGGGTCGGCTGGAAGCGCATGCCCAGCTCGTCGAGCGCGCGGATCTCCGCGCCGAGGATGTCGCCGCCGTCCTTGGGGAAGACGTACGCATGGTCCGAGGCCGTCGTACAGCCTGAACGCAGCAGCGCGGCGGCTGAGCCCTGCGCCGCCGCGTAACACATCTCATCGTCGATCTTGCCCCACGTGGGGTACAGCGTGACGAGCCAGTCGAACAGGTTGCATTCCTGCGCGAGGCCGCGGGTGATCCACTGGTAGAAGTGGTGGTGGGTGTTGACCAGGCCCGGGGTCACCAGGTGGCCCGTACCGTCGATCCGGCGGACGACACCGTGGAGCCCGGCCGGGGCGGCGCCCGCGCCGACCGATTCGATGCGGTTGCCCGCGATGACGATGTAGCCCGACTCGTACTCGGTGTCCTGCGCGTCGACGGTCGCGATCGAGCAGTTCTCGATGACGATGCGTCCGACAGCTGCGGTTGCAGACATGAAAGTCCCCCTGCGGCGGCGGTTCGGCAAACGTAACCGCCGTCTGGTCCTGCGCGGGGGCCCCGGAGGCGGGACGGCGGATCGAGAATCCTCCGGGGGTCCGGCTACAGCGGTTCAGTCCACCGGGATCAGTGGAACAACGCCCTCGCGGTGCACGGTGCCCTCGATCAGACCGTACGGGCGATCGGAGGCGTAGTAAACCTCCTTGTCGTTTTTGATTTCCATCGCCGTCATGTCGACGAGGAAGTTGTGCTTGTTCGGCAGGGAGAGCCGGACCTCGTCGACCTCGTGACGGTGGTTCAGAATCCGGGTGGCCATCGCGTACAGCGACTGCTGGAGGGAGTACGAGTACGTCTCGGAGAACGCCTCAAGCAAGTGCCGGCGTACCTGTGCGTACGAACGCTCCCAGTTCGGCTCGGGGGCGCCGTCCGCCGCGTCGAACGAGAACCGCCAACGGGCCGTCACCTCCGTTGCCAGGATCCGGTCGTAGGCCTCCTGGAGCGTCGTGTAGCGGTCTTTGGGATAGCCCCAGAACTCGGACGACGTCGTGTTCATCACGGTGAGGTCCTTCAGCCCGGAGATCACTCGCACCCGGCCGTCCTCCCACACGACCTCCGCGGTGCGGACCTCGCCGCCGTCGCGGATGAACGAGTGCTGGATCTCGTCCGAACCGATGAACCGGTTGCGTGAATCGGCGGCGGTTATCCGATTCCAGGGGTATTCCTCGATCCGGATCCGCGCCCGGTTGATGGCCGGCTGGGATTCCACGAAGTGCCTTGCGAGGCGCACCCCGTAGGATTCGATCGAGTCGATGCCGAACTGCTGAGCGAACGCGTAGACGGTGTTCTTCATGGTGTCGGTCGGCAGCACGTTGCCGTTGCCGCCGGTGAAGTGGGTGTCGGACAGGTCGCCCGACAGCGCGACGCTGACGTTGAGGTCCTTGACCTCGTGCCGGTCACTGTCACGGCGGACCCGGACTACGCGGACCTCCGCTTTTCCGTACTGGTTCTGGCCGAGCACCATAGCCATGGGTTGTCAGCTCCCTCGATAAACGGAGTATCCGTACGGGTTGAGCAGCAGTGGTACGTGGTAGTGCGCCTGAGGGTCGGCGGTGAAGACCACCTGGATCTCTGGGAAGAACGGTGTCTCGCCGCGGGCCCTGCGGTATACGGCGACGTCGAAGACCAGCCGTACGTCGACCGGGCCTGAATCGGGCCCGACGCCCAGTGGCGGCAGGTCCGGGCAGCGGCCGTCGGTGTTTGTCTTCGACATCCCGAGTACGGTCCACGTCCCGTCGGCTTCACGCCGGGAGAGCTCGACCGGGACGTCCGTCGCCGGTTTGCCCTCGCTGGTGTCGAGGATGTGGGTGGAGATCACGCTGCGTTGTGACGTCATGCGCTGACCAGCCCTTCGAGGCGCAGGCGGTTGATCTTCCGCAGTTCCTCGCGGGTGACCTCCCACTCGGTCGCCGGGTCGTTGTCGAGTCGGCGGCGCAGTTCGGCGAGCATTTCCGCCGCGCTGCGACCGCTCGCGCAGATGAGGAAGACCCGGCCGAACTGCTTCTCGTACGCGGTGTTCCCGGCCTTCAGATCAGCCAGGACCACATCGGCCGCGTTGTTGATGCCCGACTGTTCGCGTGCCGACTTCGGATCGTCGGCGTCGGGGCGGCCGATCACTGCGTGGCCGTCGATCGCCTCTTGGAGATCGGCGGTGGTGAGTGCCGCGATCGCCGCGTCGGAGGCGGTGTAGAGCTTTTCCGGTTCGCCGTACGGCCGGCCTGCGACCAGCGCGCCGGTCCAGGAGCGGCTTGCGCAGACCTGGCCGAGCGCCTTGTCCGCCGCGTCGGCGGATGTCCGGTCGAGACTGTCGAGTCCTGGTGTTGATGGCATGTCAGGAACCTCCCCGGTCGGGCGGTCGCCCTAAGCGCCGGATCCGGACAGGTGCCCCGATGCGGCGATGGCCGGAACGCTAGGCGTTCCGGCCATCATCGTCAACAGTTTGTTGAAGTTGATCAAAAATCGGTTCAGGCCCGGTTCTCCCGGTTCAAGTAGTTGTAGACCGTGAAGCGGCTGACCCCCAGAGCCGCGGCGACCGTCTCGACGCCGTGCCGGATCGTGAACGCGCCGCGTTGCTCCAGGGTGCGGACGACGCGCTGCTTGTCCTCGCGTTCGAGGTCGGCCAGCGGGCCGTACTGCCGTTCGGCGTCGCCGAGCAGGCGGTCGAGTGCCGTACCCAGCCCGGGGAGGCGCACGGCGACGACGGGTTCGCCCTCCCATTCGAGGACCACGTCGTCGGGCCCGGCTGATGCGGCGGCGACAAGCTGGGCGCCCATCGCGGCCACGAGGGGTTTGATGGCAGCGGCCAGCGGGTGCTCGGTGGGGCTCATGCGGCGGCCGCCGGCACGGTCGTGACCTGCACTGAGATCCTTGACGCCCCGACGCCGAGGGCGCCGCGGAAGATCTTGTCCAGGGTCGCCAGGACCGTTTCGGCTTCGCCTTCGGCAGTTGTGCCGAAGGGGCCCACCTCAACGTCGAGACCTGCTTCGTCGATGACCCGTCGGGCCTCCAGGGCATGGGGCGGTACGCCGTCGAGATCGAACGGCTCGGTCGAGAATTCCATCCGCAATCGCACGCCCCGACCCTAGCCACCGGGGCGAAGGCAGGCCAGACTGCCGCCACCATCACCCTTGACAAACTGTTGAAGTGGCATGCCATGATTCCACTAAGCAGAATCGTACTTCCGCATTGTGGAATTCAAGGGGAAGAGGTGGTCACGTGAGCGCTGACGCTCTGCGCTTCGACATCAATCTCTCGATCGTCTTCACCGAACTCCCGCTCCTTGAGCGGCCCGCGGCGGCTGCCGCGGCCGGGTTCGCCGAGATCGAACTCTGGTGGCCCTTCACCGGACCGACCCCCGCCGACGCCGAACTGGAAACGCTCGCCAAAGCGATCCGGGACGCCGGTGTCCAGCTGGTCGGACTGAACTTCGACGCGGGCAACATGCCCGCCGGTGACCGCGGACTCGTCTCCCGCCCCGCCGACACCCGCCGCTTCCGCGAGAACATCGACGTCGCGACGGGCTTCGCCGCCAGCCTCGACTGCCGGGCGCTGAACGCCCTGTACGGCAACCGGGTGGAGGGCGTAGATCCGCAGCTCCAGGACGAACTCGCCGTACAGAACCTGGCCTTGGCCGCCAAATCGGCCGAACGGCATGGTGCGGTCGTGCTGGTCGAAGCCGTGAACTCGGTGGAGAACCCGCTCTACCCGATCACCTCCGCAGCCGCCGCCGTGGCCGTCGTGGACAAGGTCAACGCCGAGACGGGTCTGGGCAACACGGCCTTCCTGTGCGACCTGTACCACCTCGCCCGGATGGGCGAGGACCTGAACGCAGTCATCGACACGTACGCCGACCGCTTCGGCCACGTGCAGATCGCCGACACCCCCGGACGCGGTCAGCCCGGCACCGGGGGGCTCGACTTCGACGACCTTTTCCGCCGCCTTGTCGCCGCCGGTTACACCGGGCGCGTCGGCCTCGAATACAAGCCCGTCGGCCCGAGCGCGGACAGCTTCGGCTGGCTCCCGCGTGAGCTGCGCGGCACCCAGGGAGGGACCCGATGAGCAGCGCCAAAACCACGACCGACAGCAAGAAGATCGGCTTCGTCGGACTCGGCATCATGGGCGGGCCGATGGCCGCGCACCTGGTGCGGGCCGGGCACGAGGTGACGGGCTACAACCTGGAGCGCGACGCCGTCGACCGGCTGATCGCGGCCGGTGGCAAGGGCGCCGACAACATCACCGAGGCCGTGCGCGACGCGGACGTCGTGATCACGATGGTTCCGGCCGACCCGCACGTCAAGCAGGTCATGTTCAGCGACGGCGGTGTCCTGGAGAGCGTCAGGACCGGCACGCTCGTGATCGACATGAGCTCGATCAAGCCGAGCACGTCGATATCCGTCGCCGAGGCCGGCGCCGAGCGCGGCCTGCGCGTCCTGGACGCCCCCGTCAGCGGTGGTGAGGCCGGTGCGATCGAGGCCGTCCTGTCCATCATGGTCGGCGGCGACGCGGCCGACTTCGCCGCGGCGCTGCCGTTGTTCGAGGCACTCGGCAAGACGATCGTGCACGTCGGCCCCAGCGGCGCCGGCCAGACGGTCAAGGCCGCGAACCAGCTCATCGTCGCGGGCAACATCCAGCTTGTCGCCGAGGCACTGCTGTTCCTGGAACGCTCAGGCGTGGACACCGATGCGAGCCTCAAGGTCCTCGCGGGCGGCCTCGCCGGGAGCACCGTCCTGGACCGCAAGGGCCAGGTCATGCGGGACCGCAACTTCAAGCCCGGGTTCCGGATCGACCTGCACCACAAGGACATGGGCATCGTCACCGAGGCGGCCCGCGAGCTCGACCTGGTACTGCCGTTCGCGAACCTCGCGGCCCAGCTTGTCGCGTCGCTGCGGGCCCAGGGCGGCGGCAGCCTCGACCACTCCGGGCTGCTGCTCGGCCTGGAACGGCTCAACGGCGGCGGCGAAGAAAGCTCCAAGGCCGGTTCCAAAGCTGGAACCAAGGCTGGCACCAAGGCTGGAACCAAGGCCACGGACAAGCAGGGGGAAAAGTAATGGCACCGCGTCGTGTTCCAGTGATGAACGCCGTTGTGGAGGTGCTGCTTTCGGAGGGCGTCGACACCGCGTTCGGTTGCCCCGGCGCAGCCATCCTTCCCCTCTACCAGGCGATGGAAGTGGTCGGCGGGATCGAGCACCTGATTGTCCGTCACGAAGAGGGCGCGACCCACATGGCCGACGGCTGGGCGCGGACGAACGGCGGTGTGGGCGTTGCGATCGGCACGTCAGGACCGGCCGGCACCAACATGATCACCGGTCTGTACACCGCGCTCGCGGACTCCATCCCGATCGTGTGCATCACCGGCCAGGCCGTCTCCAGCAAGCTGCACCAGGAGGCCTTCCAGGCGGTCGACATCGTCGAGATCTCCAAGCCGGTCACCAAGTGGTCCGTGCAGGTCAAGGAGGCCGCACAGGCTCCGTGGATCTTCCGTGAGGCCTTCCGCCTGGCCCGCTCCGGCCGCCCGGGACCGGTCCTGATCGACCTGCCCCTGGACGTCCAGAAGCAGGAGATCTGGTGGGACTCCGAGGTGGACGTGCCGCTGCCGGTCCCCGAGGTCCACCCGCACCTCCCGCGCGTCGAGGCGGCCCTCGACCTGCTGCTCGCCGCCGAGCGTCCGCTGCTGCTCTCGGGCGGCGGCGTCATCATCGGTGAGGCGCACGAAGAACTGCTCGAACTCGCCGAGCTGCTCCAGGTGCCGGTGCAGGTCACGTTGATGGGCAAGGGCTCAATCGACGAAAACCATGCGCTGTACAGCGGTATGACGGGGGTACAGACGTCGCAGCGGTACGGCAACGCGTCGTTCCTGGAGTCCGACCTCGTGCTCGCGCTCGGGGCCCGCTTCGGCGACCGGCACACCGGCACGCTCGACGTCTACCGGGGCACCCGCAAGTTCATCCACGTGGACATCGAACCGACCCAGCTCGGCAAGGTCTTCGAGCCCGACCTCGGGATCGTGTCCGACACCCGACTGTTCCTCAAGGCGATCATCACCGCCGCGCGGGCCCGTGGGATCCGCCGCGAGGCCGGGCCGTGGGTGGCCAGGATCCAGGAGCTGCGCGCGACGCTGACCCGCCGCGAGGACTTCGACACTGTGCCGATCAAGGCGCCGCGGATCTACAAGGAAATCAACGAAGTCTTCGACGCGGAGACATACTTCGTCACCGCGATCGGCCTCTACCAGATCTGGGGCGGCCAGCACCAGAAGGCCTACAAGCCGCGCCATTACCAGGTGTGCGGCCAGGCAGGGCCGCTCGGCTGGGAGATCCCGGCGGCGATCGGCGTCAAGAAGGCGCTCAAGAACACCAACCCGGCCGCCGAAGTGGTCGGCATCGTCGGCGACTACGGCTTCCAGTACCTCGTTGAGGAACTCGCGGTCGCGGCGCAGTACGACGTGCCGTTTGTGATCATCATGATCAACAACGAGTACCTGGGCCTGATCCGCCAGGCTTCCATTCCGTACGACATGAACTTCCAGGTGGACATCCACTACGACGTCGCCGGTACGGACAACGTCAAGCTCATGGAGGCGTACGGCTGCTCGGGCAAGCGCATCGTCGAGCCCGACGACATCCGGCCGACACTCGAATGGGCCCGCAAGGAAGCGCAGCGCACGTCGCGGCCCGTCCTCGTGGAGATCATGATCGAGCGCGAGGCCAACACGCCGCACGGCCCGTCGATCGACGCGGTGAAGGAGTTCGAGCCGGTCCCGTAGGGACCGCGCCGGAGCTACCTAGCCGAACCCATTGACCGGAGCGGGGCACGGTGTGCCGTCCGGCCCGTCTTCCTGCGACGTTCCCCGCTCCCCCTCCACTCCGCCCGGCGACGTCGACTCCCGATGTGGTGTCGCGCCCAGCGTCGCCGGGCGGGTTACTCTTCCCAAGATCGTCAACTCGTAGTTGATTGTGTCCGTACGGAGTTCAAACAGTCGGCCTCCGCAGTCGCTGAACCGCCGGCACCCCTGAACCCCTGACCTTCTCGAAGTTCTCGAACGTCTTGAACTTCTTGAACTTCTTGAACTTCTTGAACTTCTTGAACTTCTTGAACCTCTTGAACCTCTTGAACCTCTTGAACCTCTTGAACCTTCTGAACTTTCTGAACTTCTGACTCGAAGGAGCACCCGCATGGGACCAGTCGTCGTCCTGGCCCCCGACAAGTTCAAGGGGAGCCTGACCGCGGTGGAGGCCGCGGCCAGGATCGGCGCCGGGATCCGGCGGGTGTTCCCGGACGCCGACGTGCGTACGCTCCCCATCGCCGACGGCGGTGAGGGCACCGTGGACGCCGCGGTGGCCGCCGGGTTCGAACGGGTCGTAGCTCGGGTTTCCGGCCCGACGGGTGAGCTCGTTGACGCGGCGTTCGCCGTACGCGATCTGACCGCTGTGGTCGAACTCGCTGAGGCTTCCGGCCTGGCGTTGCTCCTTGACGGGCCCGCTCCGCTGACGGCTGACACCGCAGGGGTCGGTGAACTGATCGGCGCGGCGCTGGCGCTGGGCTGCACGCGGATTGTGCTCGGGATCGGCGGCAGCGCGTCGACTGACGGCGGTTCAGGGATGGTGCGGGCACTCGGGGTTCGTCTGCTCGACGTGGACGGCAAGGACCTGCCGCGTGGGGGAGCTGCGCTGCTTCGGCTCGACCGGATCGAGCGCGGCGACCTCGCGGCCCGGCTTGCCGGTGTCGAACTGGTCATCGCCTCCGACGTGGACAATCCGCTGCTCGGCCCGAAGGGCGCAGCCGAAGTGTACGGACCGCAGAAGGGCGCCACGCCGGACGACGTGCGGTTGCTCGACGCGGCCCTGGAGCGGTGGGCCGAGGTGGTCTCCCGGGACACCGCGGACATCCCGGGTGCTGGAGCCGCCGGCGGAACAGGGTTCGGTGCGCTCGCCCTGCTGGGCGCGACGACCCGGCCCGGTATCGGGCTACTGCTGGAACTGCTCGGCTTCGACGTGCTGCTTGAGGGAGCGGCGCTCGTGGTCACGGGGGAGGGCAGTCTGGACCAGCAGACCTTGCACGGCAAGGCGCCGGCAGGGGTTGCGGCGGCGGCGCGCGAGCGGGGGGTCCCTGTGGCGGTGGTGTGCGGCCGGGTCGAGCTGAACAGGGAACAGCTCGAAGCGGCCGGGATCGTCGCGTCCTACGCGCTCGAAGACTTCGGCGCCGCCAGCATGGCCCGCGCGGGCGAACTCGCCGAGGACGCGGGCGAACAGCTTGCCCGGGACCTGCTGGGTAGCGCAGGCACCACTGATTCGGAGGCAGGATCGTGAATACCCCCACTCATGTGCTGCGTTCCCGCCGAGTGCTCACGCCGGAGGGCGAACGCCCTGCCGACGTCGTCCTGGCCGGTGACCGAATAGCTGAGGTCCTGCCGTACGGAAGTTCTCATTCCGCCCGCGTCGAGGACCTGGGCGAACTCGCTTTGCTGCCTGGTCTGGTGGACACTCACGTGCACATCAACGAGCCCGGCCGTACGGCGTGGGAAGGCTTCACAAGCGCGACCCGGGCGGCGGCGGCCGGTGGTGTGACAACGCTCATCGACATGCCGCTCAACTCGATCCCGGCGACCACGACGGTCGCGGCCCTGCGGACCAAGCAGGAGGTCGCGCGCGGCCGGGTGTACGTGGATGTGGGCTTCTGGGGCGGTGCGATCCCGGGGAACACCGCCGATCTGGAGCCGCTGCACCAGGCCGGGGTGTATGGGTTCAAGAGTTTCCTCGCGCCTTCGGGTGTCGATGAGTTCCCGCATGTGAATGCGGCTGAACTGGACGAAGCGCTCTCCGAGCAGGCCCGGATCGGCGCGCTCGCGATCATCCACGCGGAGTCTCCGCACGAACTGGATGCGGCCCCGCAGCGCGCGGGTCGCACGTACGCCGATTTTCTCGCTTCCCGGCCCGACGCGGCCGAAACAGTCGCGGTGGAACAGCTGCTGGACACCGCGAAGCGCACTGGTGCCCGGGTGCACGTGCTGCATGTTTCCTCGGCTGATGTCCTGCCGCTGCTCGACGCCGCGCGCGCCGACGGGGTCGCGGTCACAGCGGAGACCTGCCCGCACTATCTGACGCTGGTGGCCGAGGGCGTTCCGGCGGGCGACACGGCGTTCAAGTGCTGCCCGCCGATCCGCTCCGCGGACAACCGGAACCGGCTGTGGCGGGGGCTTGCCGCCGGTTCGTTCGTCGCGGTGGTCTCGGACCACTCGCCGTGCACCGCCGACCTGAAGATGCTCGACGTCGGCGACTTCGCCCTCGCCTGGGGCGGCATCGCATCGCTGCAACTCGGCCTGGCCACCGTGTGGACCGAGGCGCGGACCCGCGGGTTCGAACTCGCCGACGTGGTCGCGCTGATGTCGGCAGGACCGGCGCAACTCGTGGGCCTGGCCCGCAAGGGCGCGATCGCCCCGGGCTACGACGCCGACCTGGTCGCGTTCGACCCGGACGCGGAGTTCACCGTCGACCCGGCGCGGCTGCACCACCGCAACCCCGTGTCGCCGTATGCGGGCCAGGTGCTCACCGGACAGGTGCGGACGACGTGGCTCGCGGGAGCGCCGGTGGACGTCTGCGGTATCCCGCGCGGACGACTTCTGGACCGGGCGGAGACCGCGCTGTGATCACTGTGAGCGGCCGGGGACTACGCGGGCACGGACCTCCTTCAGGTTGAGTTGATGCGACGTCAACCGACCGATCCCAGAAGGAGATACCGCAGTGACTACTGACTACACCGAACTCGTCAACCTCGCGTCGCGTGTCCTCGGCGCCGGCGTGGTCGCGGCCAACGACGAGTGGTTCGCCGAGAAGGAGAACCTCCTCAAGGCCGAGACCCCGGTCTTCCAGCCGCACACGTTCGGGCCCAAGGGCCAGATCATGGACGGCTGGGAGACCCGCCGCCGCCGCGGCCCGTCGGCCGAGCACCCGCACCCCGAGGCTGGGGCGCACGACTGGGCGATCGTCCGGCTCGGTGTCTCCGGTGTGATCCGCGGTGTTGTTGTGGACACCGCGTTCTTCACCGGCAACTACCCGCCGTCCGGCTCGGTCGAAGCCGCGTCCGTACCCGGCATCCCGTCGGTGGAGGACCTCGCCGACCCGGCGGTCGTGTGGACCACGATCGTGCCGCAGAGCCCGCTCAAGGGCGACACGGCGCACTCGTTCGACGTGACATCCGGACAGCGCTTCACCCACGTACGGCTGAACATGTTCCCGGACGGCGGGATAGCCCGGCTCCGCGTCTACGGCGAGGCCGTGCCGGACCCCGTCTACCTCGACGGGCTCACCGTCGACCTCGCCGCACAGGAGTACGGCGCGGTCGCCGAGGCCGCGAGCGACCGCTACTTCTCGTCGCCGCACAATCTCAACGCGCCCGGCCGTTCGCGGGTCATGGGGGAAGGCTGGGAGACCCGGCGCCGCCGTGACAACGGCAACGACTGGGTGCGGGTCCGTCTCGTCGGACAGGCCGAACTGCTGGCCGCCGAGATCGACATCGACAACTACCTCGGGAACGCGCCCGGCTGGGTCTCGCTGCAAGGCAGCGACGCGACGAACGACGCCGGAGCGTGGTTCGAACTGCTCCCCCGGACCAGGGTCCAGCCGGACACCCGGCACCGCTTCCGGCTCGCTGACATCCCCGCCGTCACGCATGTGCGCATCGAGGTGTTCCCCGACGGCGGGATCGCCCGGCTGCGGCTGCCGGGACGGCTGACCGAGGTTGGCCTGGCAACCCTCCAGGACAGCTTCAACACTGTCTGAATCCGTATGTGATGCCTCATCAGGGGCGGTTGCCCACAGCGTGCCTGACACATTGTCGGCGCCGCCTCTGCGCAATCCCGCTGACCCGGCGTCTGATCAAACCGCCCGACAAGGAGTCGATCCCGTAATGACCAAGCCGATACTGACCACCGAGTCCGGCGCGCCCGTCGCCGACAACCAGAACAGCGCGGCAGCCGGCGTCGGCGGACCGCTGCTGATCCAGGACCAGTACCTCATCGAGAAGCTGGCCCGGTTCAACCGGGAGCGGATCCCGGAGCGCATCGTGCACGCCCGCGGTTCGGGCGCGTACGGCGTCTTCGAGGTCACCGAGGACATCAGCCGCTACACCCGCGCGCACTTCCTGGGCGAAGTCGGCCGGCGCACCGAGGTGTTCCAGCGCTTCTCCACCGTCGCGGGCAACGCCGGAGCGAGCGACGCAGTGCGCGACCCCCGCGGGTTCGCGCTGAAGTTCTACACCGAAGAGGGAAACTACGACCTCGTCGGCAACAACACTCCGGTGTTCTTCATCAAAGACCCGCTGAAGTTCCCGGACTTCATCCACTCGCAGAAGCGCGACCCGTACACCGGCAGCACCGAGCCGGAGAACGTGTGGGACTTCTGGTCGCACTCGCCGGAGGCCATCCACCAGGTGACCTGGCTGTTCGGTGACCGCGGCATCCCCGCGTCGTACCGGCACATGCACGGCTTCGGCTCGCACACCTACCAGTGGGTCAACGCCGCGGGCGAGGCGTTCTGGGTGAAGTACCACTTCAAGACGAACCAGGGCATCCGGAGCCTCACCAGCGCCGAGGCCGCCGAACTGGCAGGCCAGGACGCGGATTCGCACCAGCGCGACTTGCACCAGGCGATCGACCGCGGGGTGTTCCCGTCGTGGACGCTGCACATCCAGGTGATGCCGGTGAACGAGGCCCCGCGCTACCGGTTCAACCCGTTCGACCTCACGAAGGTGTGGCCGCACGCGGACTACCCGCTCATCAAGGTCGGCCGGCTGACGCTCAACCGCAACCCGGAGAACGTCTTCGCCGAGGTCGAGCAGGCCGCGTTCAACCCGAACAACTTCGTGCCCGGCATCGGCCCGAGCCCCGACAAGATGCTCCAGGGACGGCTGTTCGCGTACGCGGACGCGCACCGCTACCGCCTGGGCGTCAACCACACGCAGCTGGGCGTCAACGCGCCCAAGGCCACGGTGGCGGTCAACCACGGCCGGGACGGCCTGATGGCGGCCAACTCCGGCGGGCGGGCCAAGAACTACGAGCCGAACAGCTTCGGCGGCCCGTACGAGACCGGCCAGCCGCTGTACGCGCCGCTCGCGGTGAACGGCCACACCGGCACCCACGAGGCGCCGGCCCACCAGAAGGACGACGACTTCTTCCAGGCGGGCGAGCTCTACCGGTTGATGTCCGGCGAGGAGCGGGCAAGGCTGGTCGAGAACATCGCGGGCAGCCTGGGCCAGGTCACGCGGGACGACATCGTGGACCGCATGGTGCAGCACTTCGGCGCAGCTGACCAGGAGTTCGGCGAGCGGGTGGCGAAGGCGGTCGCGGCGGTGCGCGACGTCTGACAGTTGATCAAGTGCGCGCCCCGGCGTCTTCGGACGTCGGGGCGCGTTTTTTTGGCGTACGGAAGGGTGCTGCGTGAGTGCGGACTGCTCGGCCTGGAACCGCGTGGTTAGATTCGATTTCCTGAACATGGCACGGAACCACTACCCAGAGTTGCACGATCTGGTTGAGCGGTTGAAGCCCGAGCAAGTTGAGGACGTACGTTCGCACTTGCTTCGACTCGTCGGGTCCGGCGACGGACCCCGGAATGGTTTGCGGGTCCTCGGCGTCTTCGACGGGCCGGATGAAGATCTCGGAGCCCGTTCGGAAGACATCATTCACTGAACGTGTCGCTTGCCTCCTTGCTCGTGCTCGACGAGCTCATGCTGATGAGCCCGGTTTTACCAAGAGAGTCCAAACCATGACTGATCTCAAGACCCTGCTCACCGCGAATCCGTATCCGGGCCGAGGCGTGCTCTGCGCCCGGACTCATTCCGGTGCGGTACTCGCCGGATACTTCCTCACCGGTCGGAGCTCCGCCTCCAAGGACCGCGCGCTGCGCGTGGACGGCGACGAGTTGCTGGTGGGGCCCATCGCGCCCACCGCACACGACCCGTTGAGGCACTATGCGGCAGCCCTGGCGACCCCCGACCGGCTGATCCTCGGCAATGGTGAGCAGGTCTCCCAGGTGACCGAGCGGCTGCGCAAGGGCATGTCGGAGCCGATTCCCTGGGGGCACTGGAGTACGAGCCCGACCCGCCGATCCGTACCTCCCGGATCACCGCGTTGCTCAGCCGGGACGGCGGTCGCACGGTGGTGTTCGGCGCTGCCCGTCCGAGCACCGGCTCACGACTGTCCACCAACGTCATGACGCTGACCGTGCAGGACCTGGAACCGGGCGAAGCCGTGCTGCTGACCACCTACCGTTCGGACGGCCAGGTCGTCTCCGTGGCTGGACCTTTCGAGGAGACCAGCGTCCTGGCGGTCGACGGCCCCGAGTTGTTGGACGAGATCTGGTCCGCGCTGGACCCCCGATTCCGGGTCGCCGCAGTGTTGGTGGATCCGTGCCAGGGTCCCGCTTCGACGATCCAGCGCTCGGCCTGACAGTAGGAGGCCAGGGAACTGATCGACGGAATCCCGCACCTACCTTGTAGGCCGCTCATGCTGTGGCCTCCCTTCCGAGGGGTCGGCGTCCTGCGGGGTGCGTACGGATGACAGGCCGGTTGATGATTTCGCGGATCTGAGTCTGAGCCTCCGGCGGAAGAGCGGCGAAGGCTCCCAAGACGAGGGACAGCAACTGCGTCAGGCTGTACGATTCGGCCCGCCAGTTGCACAGGTCCAGGCTTCCGTTGTCGGTCCTCTCGGGACCGGACAGTACGACGTACGGGCGCCCTCGCGCGGTGTGCGCGGGGTCGTAGGCGACCGCGACCGTGGGGATGTGGGTGGACTTCGGTGCACTGCCGTACGGCAGCGGAATCGTCATGCTGATCCTCCTATAGGCCGCTGGTCGTGACTGTTTAAGATGCTGGGTGCCGGGCTCTGTCCGGTGGTGAAGGAAACCGCCCCGGCTCAAACGGGGCGGTCTCCTCCGTGGTGTCCTGCACTTCCGCCCGCGTGCGGGTGGTGGCTCTGGGACGTCAGGTCTGCAGGGTGATGCACACGCGTTTGCCGCCCTGCCAGAGATCCCACGCGAAGATGTCCGCGAGATTCCTGACGAGGACCAGGCCACGCGACCCCTCGTAGAGGTCGGCGTCATCCGCGGGGCACTCCACGAGTACGGATGGCTCGGGTCTACCGTCGTAAACAGCGACGTGAAGTCGGCGTTGCGCTCCGTCGTAGAGGATGCGCACGGTCGCTGCGGTTCCCGCGTGTGTGGTGGCGTTGGTCAGCAGTTCGGAGACCAGGAGTTCCGCCGTGTCGGCGATGTCCTCAGTGGTTCCACCTGCTTGCACGTAGCCCTTGTGAGGAGACGTACGGCAGGCACGAATGCCGGGTTCGGCATGACTGTGATGGTGGCAATGCGGTCGCCTGTTGCCGCCCACGGGCCGATGGGTGGGAGCACGTGATCCTGGGTGATCGGTGGGGCTCCGGACATGCGTGCTCTCCCTGACGTGGGGTGCATGTCGCTCTGCGCAGAGATCATCTAACGTTGCGTGAGCGGCGGTGACTGAAAGTAGATTGCCACACATGCACCGGTGCACGCTACCTTCTCGGCGGAACTGTCTGCGTGAGTACCCTCAAGGCATCCCGATGGCGGGAGACTTGGGGCACACTGGTCGAGACAGCGCAGGGAGCAGACAGGATGCCGTCTATGCCCACCTATAAGCAGCGCAGGCTAGGCGCTGAATTACGCCGGCTACGTGATGCGGCTGAATACACCATCGATGCTTCTGCGGAAATCTTCGGATGGCATCGAACGAAGGTTATTCGTATCGAAGCGGCGCGAGTCGCTCTCAAGTATCATGACTTTCTGAAAATGGTGGAACTTTACGAGGTCAGTGAAGCTGATCTAAAAAATCTCGAAAATCTCTTCACTAGCGGAAATGACTACCGTTGGTGGCTTGAGTATCGGGATCAGATCACTGCCTCTCTTGAGGAATATATCTCCATCGAAGCGCAAGCTTCCAATGTGTCGCTTGCGAATATGAGCGCCATCCCTGGCCTTTTGCAGACAGAATCCTACGCGAAAGCAATCTTCGCGAATAGTGACTTTGTTCCAGACCCGGATGAGGCTGACATTTTGGTCCACGTCCGCATGCGTCGGAAGGAGATTCTGTCCGGGGCGGAGCCTGTAACGCTTCACGCGTTCCTCGGCGAGGCCCTGCTGTGCATGCGTATTGGCGGTCCGGCTGTGCTGCGTGACCAGCTGAATCACTTGTTGGAGGTCGGAGTGCAGTCAAACGCCGAAATAAGGGTAATTCCATTCGAATCGGAAACTGCTTTTCTTTCGGGTGGGATTACTTTCTTTGAATTTGCGGAATCGACCGATCCGGACGTGGCATTCACTGAACAGCATGGCGGCATGACACTCAAAGATGACAAGTTGGATCTGAAGAAGCTTAAGCGCATGCTCGGCAGGCTGGAGCGCGCTTCCTTGTCGGAGAAGGATTCTCGACAGAGAATCCAGGAGAGGATGAAAGAACTGTGAGCATCAATGAGTGCGGATGGCGCAAGTCCACGTACTCCAGCAGCAGTGGAAACGATAACTGTGTTGAGTCAGTCGAGTTTTCAACGACGGTAGGTGTCCGGGACACGAAGGACCGCGAACGCGGTCACCTGGAGTTTACCTTCCAAGCGTTCGGCGCCATGCTGAAGGCGCTCGGCAGGAACTGAGAAGAACACCCTGAAGTTCCCCGCCGGATATCCGGCGGGGAACTTTGCGGCAGACCAGGAGTTCGGTGAGCGGAATATCGAACATCCCGGTGCGTCGATCATGTAGAAAATGCCCCTTACCGATCTCCAAAGGGGGATTTTCTACATGACCGACACAGTGGTCCTTGATCTCAACTGGTCGAAGCAATTGATCTTGGTCCCGTAGGCTCGGCTCCTCATCCACCGACCGGAGACCACGACCCGTGAACGCCCCGACCACCCGCACCGCACTGTCACCCGCCGACCGCGGGGAGATCTCCCGGGGCATCGTCGAGAACCTGGAAGGCGGACAGACAACCGCCCGGATCGGACGCCGCCCCTCGGTGGTCAGCCGGGAGATCCGCCGCCACGGCGGCCGGGCCAACCACCGCGCCCACCACGCGAACGACCAGGCCGGACGATCCCGTTGCCGACCCAAGGCGCGGAAACCCGACCGTCTTCCCGACCCGCGCCGCGAGGTCCCGGCCCGCCCGGGCCGCGGACTGTCCCCCGACCAGGTCGCCGGCCGGTTGCGCCGGGAACGCGGCCGCACCGACCCTGACAGGGTGATCTCCCACGAAGCGGTCTCTCCCCCAGACTCCTCCGTCCGGGAGGTGCCCCCTCCTGGATCTACGCCCTGCCCAAGGGTGAACTCGCCCGCCACGGCGTAGCCCCGCGCTGGGGCCGGGCCGAACGCCGCCCCCGCGGCCGGACGAAGCAGAGCGGCGCCCGGATCGTCGGCACGCACTCCATCGACGACCGCCCCGCCGAGGTCGAGGACCGCAAGGTCCCCGGCGCCTGGGAGGGGGACCTCATCATCGGCAGGGACGGGAAGACCGCACTGGGCACTCTGGTCGAGCGCACCAGCCGCTACACGATCCTGGTCCCCCTGCCGTCGGGGAACAACGCCACCGACGTCTGCGACGCACTCATCGAGTCGGTCCGCGACGTACCCAGGCAGATGCCCACCAGCCTGACCTGGGGCCAGGGCAGTGAAATGGCCCAGCATCAACGCCTGTCCCTGGCAACGGAGTCGGACGTGTACTTCGCCCACCCGCACTCCCCGTGGGAACGCGGGACCAACGCGAACACGAACCGGCTGTCGCGCGAGTACTTCCCCAAGGGCACCGACATCACCGCCCACGAGCCCTACCCGCGGGCCGTCGCCGAGGAACTCAACTCCCGGCCCCGCCGTATCCTCGACCATCAGACACCCGCCGAGGTATTCGCCGAGCTGCTGACCGCCTCAATTGCTTCGACCAGTTGAGATCAAGCAGTAGAGCCTTCAATTTTAGGCGTGAGATACAGAAATTTCCTCAGGTCCGTCAAGGTAGACGATGTAACCTGCTTCCTCGTCGTCCTCGAAGTCTCCGGCTTGGACCACCGAAATTCCAAATCTCGGACGCGGAAGCCGACCCAGATCTTTTGCTGGATTATAGGTGCGAAAATTGCGTACGATCACATTGGTTCGTGGAATCCCGACCATGCAAGAATCCCCAATCTTGAGACATTCGACTTCAGGCTCAATGCGCCAAGGCGTATTGAGCCATTCGGAGTTTTCGGATTCTGGCGGGAATGCAGTCAAACCATCCCAGCGAGTCGTTGATTCCGGATCAATATTGCGCCATGGCCACTTCAAGAATACATATCCTCCGGCGATCTTCTTGATTTGTGCATCTCTGGGAGGGGATTCCAGAATCAAATGATCGCCAGCTTGAAATTGTTCAGTCAGCAAGTCGAATATTTCCAATCTCGAAAATCAAAATGACCAAATTTCCGTGAGTGAGTGGTGGATTTTTTACATTCTGTCAGGGTTTCCAGAGTCCGTCCAGAATATCCCGGTATGGAGGGCGCCTTCATCTGCTCAAGCGGAGATCGGAAATGCTCATTGCTTGGAGAGTTCCTGCGCTGTCTGGATGAATTCTACCGAATCTGCAGGCAGAGGCTGTCGGCAGGTGACGGAATAAATTACCATTCTCTTGGGCTCATAATATTCCATGAACTCATATTCAAGCTCACCTGATCGGATCGGTTCGTCATACAGGTCCGTTACATTTGAAAATTCAGTCAAATCGGAGAACGAAAAATCAGCGACCTGTGATCCCGGGTCGCCTTGCAAGAGAGCCTTCTCCTCATCTGCACTGTTCCTGAATGAACCCTCTTGTCTTACGGAGTCCACTTCGGATGCAGAAAGGAAGAACATCGGTCCATCGTGCTCCAAGATGAGTATACCTCCAGAATCTGGTCTTTCGAAAATACTCGAAACAGGGCCATGGAATACTTTGGCCTGGGCAGGGTGGACGTCACGCTGAATCGTATACAGATCGTCTATGCCGTCGACCTCGATAGAAAACTCGTGCGGCCCCGAGGTCAGGATCTTGCGAGCTTCGGCATGGAATAGAGAGCGCGACTTGAAACTCCGAAGACAGGAGTAGTGGTAGTAACCACTGAAGGCGGTGGCTTTGTCCTTCCAAAGAGCCAGCATACTCCAGTACGAAGGGATGAGGCCGGTCCATCCTGGCACGTAGATGACTTGGCGACCGCAGAATTCACAAACATTGGGCTCGACCGAGAAGGTCATATCCATATCCTCTCCCTGATTATTTTTCATCAGCATTGCCTCGCACGCTGTCGGGTTCACTTTATCTTTGGCACGCCGACCACATGGCGATGCCTGTTGAACGGCCCCCCGGCAGGGAACGGCGAGTCGGCGGGCAGGTCGATTATCCCATTTTTATCGAAGAAGGTGTAGAGCCCGGTCCGGCTCACTACCGCTTCGATATGGTCGTCTCTTTTGTTCTGGGTATCAAGCTCCATACTACTGCGAACCCCTGTGCGCTTTTGAACATCGGACAGTGCGCCCGGGACTCCGTCTTCGGGGTGGGTGTGCACTATGAATCTATACCCTTGCGCACGAAGGTCCATAGGGATGGCGGTACGAGTACTAACCCAATTCAAAGTATCTAGACAGTCTCTGCGATATAAGCCAAATGCGGATCGCCAAAGAATCCGCGTATCACGTCAGGTAGATCCTTGAGGCGCTGAAGTGAGGTTT
>NZ_JBXAWK010000021.1:0-95979 GCF_057291755.1 Kitasatospora sp. UYEF31 | reverse complement strand
GGACGTTCGGAGAGCGGACGTTCGGAGAGCGGACGTTCGGAGAGCGGACGTTCGGAGAGCGGACGTTCGGAGAGCGGACGTTCGGAGAGCGGACGTTCGGAGAGCGGACGGATCGACTTGGTGGAGACGCTGACCGACGCGTCCGACCACCTCGACTTCGCGCTGCGACTGGTCCGGCGCACCGTCGTCGACCAGGACCGGCTCACCGAACTGACCCGCCGGATCCGCGCGGTCGAGGCCCGGCTGCGCGACAGGCGCTACCACCTGGCTGTGATCGGCGAGTTCTCCGCCGGGAAGACCACGTTCATCAACGCGCTGCTCGGTGAGGACCTGCTGCCGACCTCGGCGTTGCGCACCACCGGGGCCGCCACCCGGATCGCGCACGGGGCGGAGTTGTCCCTCACCGTCCGCTTCCGCGGCGACGGACTGCGGTACGTGTACCCGTCCGGGCAGCACCGCGGCGCGGGCAGTCCCCTCGGCCGCATGATCGGGCACATCGCCCCGGGCGTCGGAGTCCCGGACGACACCGCCGGCATCCTGCGGCTGCTGACCTCGCACGCAGCCTTGGCGCCGCGGGTGGACCTGCTAGAGGTCCGGCATCCCGCGCCGGCCCTGCGCGACGGCTTGGTGATCATCGATACCCCGGGGACGAACGCCGAGGACGGCCACACCGGCATCACCACCGCCGTGATGCATGACGAAGCCGATCTGGCGGCTGTGCTGACCCCGGCCACCGCAGCGGCTCCGGCGTCCCTGTCCGAGTTCCTGCTGCAGGCCTTGGACGGGCCGATGCTGGGCCGGTGCACCTTCCTGGTCACGAAGAATGGACCACATCGACGAGGAGGAGCGGGAGGACCTGCTCACGCACGTACGGAACCGGCTGACGCAGTCGCTGGGGCTGTCCGACCCCGTGGTCGAGCCGGTGGTTGCGGAGCCTGTGGTGCGCCGCGCCACGGGTCGGCCCTTCAGCGGCCCCGGGCAGGTCTACTGGGCTGACGAGTTCCCCCGTACGCTCCGTCGACTGCGTGATCTGATGCAGCGCCAGCGGGTCCTGGCCGCCTCCGACCACCTGCTGCGGCTTCTGGAGGAGCTGCTCGCCGAACTCGAACTGGACCTGGCCGTCGCCACCCGCACGCTGGACGCGGAGGAAGCCGTCCTGAGACAGGCCAGGACCTCCGGCCTGGACGGGTTCGCCGAGCGGCAGACCGCGCACGGGGCACGTCTGATCGAAGCCGCTGCCGCGCAGGTCCGGCAGTCGGTCGGCGGGATGCCGGCGCAGTGGGAGCAGTACGCCCAGCGTGCCGACGTGGCGTGCCGACGTGGCGTGCCGACGTGGCCCCGTGCCAGGCCGCACGGGGCCACGAGCCGTGCCCCAGTCCGCCGACGCAGGTGGGCGGCCCCGTGCACGCAAGCACGGAGCCACCCACCCGGGTGTCTCAGGGCACGAAGTTCAGTCCACCAAGTCCCGCACCACCGCGTCAGCCAGCAACCGCCCCCGGAGCGTCAGTACCGCGCGCCCCGCCGCGTAGGCAGCACCGTCGAGCAGCCCGTCGCCCAGCGCCAGCGCCGCCGATTTCCGCCCCGCCGCGTGCAGGATGTCCAGCGGCACACCGTCGCGCAACCGCAGTTCCAGCAGGATCCGCTCCACCCGCTGGTCTTCGACCGTCAGCAGTTCCCGTCCGTGGGCGGGTGACAGGCCTGCGCGCACCTTGCCCGCGTACGGGGCCGGGTGCTTCGTGTTCCACCAGCGCACACCGCCGACGTGACTGTGTGCCCCGGGCCCCGCGCCCCACCAGTCGGCGCCGGTCCAGTACAGCTCGTTGTGGTGGCACCGGGCAGCGTCCGAGGTGGCCCAGTTAGACACCTCGTACCAGGAGAACCCTGCGTCCGTGAGCGTCCGCTCGGTCATCAGGTAGCGGTCGGCGTGCACATCGTCGTCGATCGTCGGCACTTCGCCGCGGCGGATCCGGGCCGCGAGCTTCGTGCCGTCCTCGATGATCAGCGCGTACGCGGAGACGTGGTCGGGGCCGGCCTCGAGCACGGCGTCCAGCGACGCCTGCCAGTCCGCGTCCGACTCCCCGGGGGTGCCGTAGATCAAGTCGAGGTTGACGTGCTCGAAGCCCGCCCCGTACGCGTGGCGCACCGCCTGCTCCGGGCGGCCGGGAGTGTGCTGCCGGTCGAGCAACTGCAGTACGTGCTTCCGGGCGCTCTGCATGCCCAGGGAGACCCGGTTGAAGCCTCCGGCGCGCAGCACCTCGAAGTAGGCCCCATCCACCGTCTCCGGGTTGGCCTCGGTGGTGACCTCGGCCCCGGGCGCGAGGCCGAACTCCGTACGCACAGCGGCCAGGATCCGCACCAGGTCCCCGGCTGGCAGCAAGGTGGGCGTGCCGCCGCCGAAGAACACCGTCTCGACCTGCCGCGGATCGTCGCCGAGGACGTGCCGGGCGAGCCTGATCTCGGCGATCACGTCGTCCACGTACGAGGCTTGGGAGGCGCCGCCGCCCAGTTCCGAGGCCGTGTACGTGTTGAAGTCGCAGTAGCCGCAGCGCGAGGCGCAGTACGGGATGTGGATGTAGAACGCGAGCGGCCGGCCCGGGGCCCCGGTGAGGGCGGAGGCGGGCAGGGAGCCGTCGGCGGGCGCGGGTTCGCCGTCGGGCAGTACGGAGGGCATGTGTTCTATTGTCCGGGCTCCGGCGACCGGATCCGTCCCCTCCCGGGGCCGGGGCCGCGGCGAACCCCCGCCGGGCCCCGTGCATCCCGCCCCGTGCCTGCCTGGTTCGCGCAGGACCACCGGGTCCCGCCCGGGCCGGTGTATCCGGCCTCGTGTCCGGCGGATCGAGCACAGGACCACCGGGCCCGCCCGGCCCTGTGCCTGTCGGTCCGCCCGAGTCCACCACTCGGTACCGACCCGTCCGCGCCCGCCGGTCCACCCAAGTCCGGCCGCCCCGTGCGTCCTGGCCCGGGGCCCCACCGTCTCCGCAGAACCAGCGAGCCCCGTGTTCCCCTCCCGCCCCCGGATGCGCAACCGTCCCATTCAGGCGATCATGAAAATCGCCCAGGGAGCAAAGGCGGCATTTAACCATGATCGTTGCAGAAGGCCTCACCAAGAGGTACGGCACGAAGACCGCAGTCGACAACATCGACTTCGAGGTAAAACCAGGACGTGTGACCGGCTTCCTCGGCCCCAACGGCGCCGGGAAGTCCACCACGATGCGGATGATCCTCGGCCTGGACCGGCCGAGCGCCGGCCGGGTGGCCGTGGACGGCAGGTCGTACCGCCGGCTGGCCGCGCCGATGCTCCAGGTCGGGGCGCTCATCGACGCGAAGGCCCTGCACGGGGGCCGGACCGCCCGTGACCACCTGGTCGTTCTCGCCAAGTCCAACGGCATCCCGCTCAAGAGGGTGGACCAGGTCCTCGAAATCGTCGGCCTGACCTCTGTCGCCAAGAAGCGGTCCGGGGGCTTCTCCCTGGGCATGGGGCAGCGCCTCGGCATTGCCGGGGCACTGCTCGGCGACCCGAAGGTGCTGCTGTTCGACGAGCCGGTCAACGGGCTGGACCCCGAGGGCATCCTGTGGATCCGCAACCTGATGAAGCGTCTGGCTTCAGAGGGCCGTACGGTCTTCGTCTCCTCGCACCTGATGAGCGAGATGGCGGTGACCGCCGACCATCTGCTGGTCATCGGCCGGGGCCGGATCCTCGCCGATACCAGCGTGCCGGACTTCATCGCCCAGAACTCCGTCAGCCATGTCCGGGTGCGTTCACCGCAGATCGAGCAGCTGGTCTATCTGGCGGGCGTGGAGGGCTGGTCGGTGAGCCGGGACGACGCCGGCACGCTGTTGATCAATAACGTGACCACCGACCAGGTCGGCGACCTCGCCGGGCACAACGGGATGTTCCTGCACGAACTGGCCAAGGTCGAAGCCTCGCTCGAAGAGGCGTTCATGCGGTTGACCGCCGACAGCGTGGAGTACCACTCCGGGGACGAAGGTTCCCTGACCGGCCCGGATCCGGCTGCGGGCAAAGCCGCGGCCCCGCCCCAGGCGGCCCCGGACTGGGGCCCGCCCAACGCCGACCGGATCGGGTGATGACCGTGACCACTGCTTCCCCCGCCGTGCCTCTGCACGGCCCCCGGCTGACCTTCGGCCGCATCCTGGACTCGGAATGGGCCAAGATCCGGACCGTACGTTCCACGATCTGGACGCTTCTCGCCCTGTTCCTGGTCAGCGTGCTGTTCACCTGGCTCATCGCTTCCCTGTCCGCGTCGAACATCGCCGACGATGTGGCCAAGGGTGAGAAGAACGGCGCGAACCAGCTGCTCAACGTCGGCATGAGCCTGGGGCAGGTCGCGGCCCTGGTGCTCGGCGTGATGTCGATCACGGCCGAGTACTCCACCGGCATGATCCGCACGAGCCTGACCGCCGTGCCCCGGCGCAGCGCGATGCTGGTCGCCAAGGCCCTGGTCCTGGCGGGTGTCCTGTTCGTCGTCGGGGTGGTCACGGCCTTCGCGTCGTACGGCCTGGCCAACCTCATGTTCAGCGCGAAGGACATCGGTGTGGGGCTCGGTGAGCCGGGTGTGCTGCGTTCGCTGATCGGTACGGGGATTTATCTGGCGCTGCTCGGTGTGTTCGGGATGGCTCTGGGTGTGCTGTTGCGGCATACGGCCGGGGCGATCACGGTCGGTGTCGCGTTGATCTTCGTGATCGGTTCGCTGATCGGACTGATCCCGGGTGCGGCCGGGAGGTGGTTGGCCAAGCTGATGCCCGCCAACGCCGGTTCGCAGATCACCACGCCGGACGGGTTCGATTCGAACATGTTCGGCCCGTGGACCGGTCTTGGGGTGTTCGTGGCCGAGATCGCCGTGTTGTTCATCCTGGGGTTGTTCTTCCTGGAGCGACGCGATGCCTGACGTCCGGTGGACGGACGCCTGACGTCCGGTGGACATCTGAGAGCGTTTTCATACGCGTACGGGCCGCACCCGGCAGGGTGCGGCCCGTACGTGTCAACGATTGTCCTACTTCTTCTCGCCGGCCGAGTCGTCCGTCGAAAGCGCGGCGATGAAGGCCTCCTGGGGGACCTCCACGCGGCCGACGTACTTCATCCGCTTCTTCTTTCCGGCCTTCTGCTTCTCGAGCAGCTTGCGCTTACGGCTGATGTCGCCGCCGTAGCACTTGGCGAGCACGTCCTTGCGGATCGCGCGGATGTTCTCGCGGGCGATGATGCGGGAACCCACGGCGGCCTGGATCGGGATCTCGAACTGCTGCCGGGGGATCAGCTCGCGCAGTTTCTGGGCCATGCTGACGCCGTAGTTGTACGCCTTGTCCTTGTGCACGATGGCGCTGAACGCGTCCACCGTCTCCCCCACCAGCAGGATGTCCACCTTGACCAGATCGGCCTGCTGCTCGCCGATGGGCTCGTAGTCCAGCGAGGCGTAGCCGCGGGTCTTGGACTTCAGCTGGTCGAAGAAGTCGAAGACGATCTCCGCGAGCGGGAGTGTGTAGCGGAGCTCGACGCGGTCCTCGGAGAGGTAATCCATGCCGAGCAGCTCGCCGCGGCGCTGCTGGCACAGTTCCATGATGGAGCCGATGTAGTCGCTCGGGGCCAGCACCGTGGCGCGGACGACCGGCTCGTGCACCTCAGTGACCTTGCCCGTCGGGAACTCGCTCGGGTTGGTGACGGTGTGCTCGGTGCCGTCTTCCATGACGACGCGGTACACCACGCTCGGCGCGGTGGAGATGAGTTCGAGGTCGAACTCGCGCTCCAGGCGCTCCCGGATGATCTCCATGTGCAGGAGGCCGAGGAAGCCGCAGCGGAAGCCGAAGCCCAGGGCCACGGAGGTCTCCGGCTCCCACACCAGGGCTGCGTCGTTGAGCTGGAGCTTCTCCAGCGCGTCGCGCAGTTCCGGGTAGTCCGAGCCGTCCAGGGGATACAGGCCCGAGAACACCATCGGCTTCGGGTCCTTGTAGCCGCCCAGCGGCTCGGTCGCACCCTTGTGCAGGGACGTGATCGTGTCACCGACCCGGGACTGCCGGACGTCCTTCACGCCGGTGATGATGTAGCCCACCTCACCGACGGCCAGGCCGTCGGCGGCCTTGGGTTCCGGCGAGATGACGCCGATCTCCAGGAGTTCGTGGGTGACGCCGGTGGACATCATCTGGATGCGTTCGCGCTTGTTGAGCTGGCCGTCGATGACACGGACGTACGTGACGACTCCGCGGTACGCGTCGTACACCGAGTCGAAGATCATCGCGCGGGCCGGGGCGTCCTTGACGCCGACCGGCGGCGGAAGCTGACGGACGCACTCGTTCAGCAGTTCGGCGACGCCCTCGCCGGTCTTGCCGGAGACCCTGAGCACGTCGTCCGGTTCGCAGCCGACCAGGCGGGCGAGCTCCGCGGCGAACTTCTCCGGCTGCGCGGCCGGCAGGTCGATCTTGTTGAGCACCGGGATGATGCGGAGGTCGTTCTCCATCGCCAGGTACAGGTTGGCGAGGGTCTGCGCCTCGATGCCCTGCGCGGCGTCGACCAGCAGGACGGCGCCTTCACAGGCCGCCAGTGAACGCGAGACCTCGTAGGTGAAGTCGACGTGGCCGGGCGTGTCGATCATGTTGAGGATGTGCACGGGGCCGTCGTCGACGCCCCACGGCAGTCGTACGGCCTGCGACTTGATGGTGATCCCGCGCTCGCGCTCGATGTCCATCCGGTCGAGGTACTGCGCGCGCATCTGCCGGGGGTCGACGACGCCCGTGATCTGCAGCATCCGGTCGGCAAGCGTGGACTTGCCGTGGTCGATGTGCGCGATGATGCAGAAGTTGCGGATCAGCGCCGGGTCGGTACGACTGGGCTCCGGCACGTTCACGGGCATCGAGGGCACTCGCGGGTCCATCCAGGTTCTCGCTCAGGCGGACAGCAGGCGGACAGCAGTCAGTCTCAGTTGTCCATCATCATCAACGGGGTTCGCCCACCATCGTCCCATGACAGCGGCGTACGCGACGCTCCCGCCCGTCCCTATGACGCCCGGCACCGCCGGGAGGCCACTGATGGCGCCGCCCCGCCGTGGCCCCGGGCCTGCGGGCACGGGGCCGGAAGCGACTGCCCGGGGGGCGCCGCCCCGGCCCCGCCGGTTTGAGGCACGCCCCGTGCGCTGCTAACCTTGGCGACTGCGTGTGGCTATCCGTGTCTCTGCCGCGCTAGGTCATCTTCCCGAAGGGCCCTCTATCCCCGCCGGGTTCCGACATTCAGACTCAAAACGAGGGCTCTTTCGTGGCAAACATCAAGTCCCAGATCAAGCGGATCAAGACGAACGAGAAGGCTCGTCAGCGCAACAAGGCTGTCAAGTCCGAGCTGAAGACGTTCGTCCGCAAGACCCGCGAAGCGATCGCTGCCGGCGACGCCGACAAGGCAGCCGAGTTCGGCCGTGAGGCCGACCGCCGTCTTGACAAGGCCGTCAGCAAGGGCGTTATCCACAAGAACCAGGCCGCCAACAAGAAGTCGGCGCTGGCGAAGCAGATCGTTGCCCTCAAGGGCTGAACGATCCGCTACTGAGGCTCCCTGAGCCTGCAGAAGCCTTCGAAGGGCCCCGCTTCCGCACGGAAGCGGGGCCCTTCGTGTTTCCTGTTCCTTCTTGATACTTCCGGAACAGCCCGGCCGTCCCGGTACGGGTACCGCTGCTCGAACTGCTGCGGCTCGAACCGCTGCGGCTCGAACTGCTCAGCCTCGGACTACTCCGGCCCAGATCCTGTGGCCCGGATCCTCCAGCCCAGATCCTGCGGCTCAGATCGTCCAGCCCAGATCCTGCGGCTCAGCTGCTCCGGACCTGGGACACCGTGACGACCACTTTCTCCAGGGCGTACGCCGGGTCAGTGCCGCCGCCCTTGACCGCCGCGTCCGCCTCCGCGACGGCGGTCAGGGCCAGCACGATGCCGTCGCCGGTCCAGCCGCGCAGCTGCTGGCGGACCCGGTCGATCTTCCAGGGCGGCATGCCGAGGTCGCGGGCGAGGTCTGCGGGCCGGGCCCCGCGCGGGGCCGCGCCGACCCGGGCGATCCCCCGGACCCCCTGCGCCAGCGCGCTGGTGATCATCACCGGGGCCACACCGACGGACAGCGCCCAGCGCAACTGCTCAAGCGCCTGGGCCGTACGCCCTTCCATCGCCAGGTCGGCGACGGCGAAACTGGTGGTCTCGGCCCGCCCCGTGTAGTAGCGGGCGACGACGTCCTCGCCGATCACCCCTTCGGTGTCGGCGGCCAACTGGCGTGCGGCGGAAGCCAGTTCACGCAGGTCGCTGCCGACCGCCTCGACCAGCGCGCGGGTGGCGTCCTCGGTGGCGGAGCGCCCGGCGACGCGGAACTCGTTCCGTACGAACACGACCCGTTCCGCGGCCTTGCCCACCTTCGCCGCGGGGACTTCGCGGACCCCCGCCTTGCGGACGGCGTCCAGGAGGTTCTTGCCCTTCGGCCCACCCACGTGGGTGAGCACGAGCACGACCTCGTCGACCGGGTCGGCGATGTACTTCTTGACCTCTTCGGCCAGGTCCTTGCCCAGGTCCTGGGCGGCCCGGAGGACGATCACCTTGCGTTCGCCGAACAGCGACGGGCTGACCAACTCGGTGAGCATGCCGGGCAGCAGTGTTCCGGGCGCGATGTCCCGGATGTCCGCGTCGGGGTCGAGTTCACGCACCGCCCTGGTCACCGTCTGCACGGCGCGGTCGGCGAGTAGTTCCTCCGGCCCCACGACGAGCGTCAGCGGGGCGAGGGGACTGTCCTGTGCAGCTGCTTTCCTGGCCATCGGGCCCAGCATCGCACGCGGTGGGGACAGCCTTCGAATCCTTCGTGGTGACCGCTCCGAGTGCCCCGGCCGAGCCGGTGACCGCCACCGTTCCTTCGGTGTCCGTTCGGAGGACCCGGGCACCCGTGGCCGCGAGCAGCGCCCGCGCCGACGGGGCCGGATGTCCGTACGGGTTTCCCACCCCGACGCTGACCACCGCGAGCCGGGGCCGCAGCCCGAGCAGCAACTGTGGATCCTGCTGGGCCGAGCCGTGGTGCGGGACTTTGAGGACGTCCACAGTGGTTCCGTTCAATGTCGTACGGAGGTCCCGTTGCGCCTCGGGCTCGATGTCCCCGGTGAAGAGCATCCGCACGCCGCGCGTCTCCACGAGCAGCACCACGCTGGCGTTGTTGGGCGGTGAGCCCTCCGCCCCGCGCAGGCCCTGCGGGTCCCGCGGCCCGAGTACCTGCCAGGTCAGCGGGCCGAGGTGCCGCCGCTCCCCGTACGCGGCGGTGAGCATCGGCGTCCCGGCCCCGTGCGCCCAGTGGGCGACCCGGCGGACCTCCCCCTGCGGTTCCGTCAGCGGGGAGGTCTCGATGCCGCCCACGGAGCGGCCCCGGAGGGCCCCGGGCAGGCCTTCCACGTGATCGGCGTGGAAGTGGGTCAGGACGATCAGCGGGAGGACCCGTACGTCGGCCTCGCGCAGACAGCGGTCGGCGGCCTTCGGGTCGGGCCCGGTGTCGACCATCAGCGCGGCCCCGTGCCCGGCGTTGAGCAGCAGGGCGTCGCCCTGTCCCACATCGCAGGCGATCAGCAGCCAGTCCGGCGGGGGCCAGCCGGTGAGGGGCCGGACGACTGCCGGCGGACGGATGAGCACAACCGCCAGGAGGACGGCCAGCAGCCCGAGGACGACCGGTCGTCTCAGCACCGCCCGGGTGGCCGGGAGTGCCGCAAGTGTCACACCGGTCAGCAGGAGGCCGCCGAGGACTCCGCCGGGCCAGCCGACGGTGGCCCCGGGCAGGGCCGCCCCGTGCCCGGCCACAGTGGTGATCCAGCGGATCGGCCAGGCGGCGGTCCAGGCGGTCAGCTGGGCCCCGTGCAGCCACAACGGGGCCACGAGCAGGGTGAGGAAGCCGAGCACGGTCGCCGGGGCGACGGCGACCTCGGCGAGGAGGTTGCACGGGACTGCCACCAGGCTGACCCGCCCGGCGAACATCACCACGATCGGGGCGCACACCGCCTGCGCCGCGGCCGGGACCGCCACGACCACGGCGAGGGGCTTCGGCCAACCGTGCCGGACCAGGGTGGCGGTCCAGCGCGGGGCCAGGAGCAGCAGGGCCCCGGTGGCCAGGACGGACAGTGCGAAACCGTACGCGCGGGCGAGGGCCGGGTCGAGAAGCAGGAGCACGAGGGCGGAGGCGGCGAGTGCCGGTACGGCTTGCCTTACCCGGCCCGTGAACAGGGCGAGGAGCAGCACCAGGCCCATGACCGCGGCGCGCAGCACGCTCGGCTCGGGGCGGGCCAGGACGACGAAGCCCAGTACGGCGACGGTCCCGGCGGCGGGCAGCGCGCGCCCGCGGATCCGGGCGCCGCGCAGGGCAGCGAGGACCACTCCCAGCAGGATTGTGATGTTGGTGCCGCTGACCGCCGTCAGGTGGGTGAGCTCGGTCGTCCGGAAGTCGTCGAGGAGTTCCGGCGGGATGCGGCTGGTGTCGCCGACCACCAGCCCCGGGAGGAGGCCGCGTGGGGCGGCGGGGAGATCGTCGGTGGCGGCCCGCAGGCGGTCCCGCAGATACCCTGCGCTCTTCTGGTACCAGACGGGCCCTGAGACCACCTGGGGCCCGGTACGGACCATCAGCAGCGGGTCGCCGTCCCGGCCGGCCGCCAGCCGCCCGTCGGTCCGCACTGTGGTGGACGGCAGGAGCCGCAGCCACTGCGCTGCCCCGCGCCCGGTGGCGAGGACCGTGACGGGGGTCCGCACCCGGGTGCTTTTGCCCGCTGCGGTGACCCTGCCGATCTCCGCCTGGAACACGACAGGGGCGTCCTTGAGGTCCGTGCCGCGCACTTTGGACGCCTTGGCCCGGGGGTCCGTCCGTACGGTCAACTGAATTTGGGCCGACGCCCCGGACCGGGCCAGCTCGGGCACGGGCCCTGTCTGGTCGGCGGCCCCGTGCAGGGCCCCGGTGCCGGCGCCCGCCGCGATGCACAGCAGGGCCACGGCAAAAAGCGTCCGGTCTTTTGTACGGTGCCGCAGCAGCGCGAATGCCGTCAGCACGGTGGCGAAGGAAAAACCGAGCAGCACCGTCGGAGGCACGATCCCGGCGCACCAGGCACCGGCCCACGCTCCGGCGAGGCCCGGGACCAGCCGCAGGTCGGGTCCCGTGCCGCCGCGCACGGGGCCCGCCTGACCCGTCTGTCGCCCTGCCAGCCGCCCGGTCGGATGCTGCACCGTCGACCGCTGCTCCGCCGCCCCTTGGCCCTCCGGCCCTTGGCCCTCCGGCCCTTGGCCCTCCGGCCCTTGCCCCGCCGGCCCTTGCCCCGCCGGCCCTTGGCCCGCCGGCCGCTGTCCCGTCGGCCGCCCACCGCGTCGCCCCGGCTGCGGCTGACCGGCCGTCATACCCGTACCTGGCCACGCAGATCGGCGAACTTGCGTTCGCCGATACCCCGGACCTCCCGGAGCTGGTCCACCGACGCGAACCGCCCGTGCTGCTGCCGCCATTGGAGGATCTGCCGGGCCAGCACCGGCCCGACGCCGGGGAGTTGCTCCAGTTGGTCGGCGGTGGCCGTGTTGAGGTCGATCACTCCGGCGGGCCCACTGCCCGCCGCGTGCGCTCCGCCCGGGGCGGCTGGGGCTGCTCCGGGCACCGCCGGAGCGGCCCCGGGCACCCCGACGGCGACCTGTTCGCCGTCCGCCAGGACCCGGGCCAGGTTGACGCCGCTGAGGTCGGTCCCCGGCAGCGCGCCACCGGCGGCGTGCACGGCGTCGTCGACCCGGGACCCGGCGGTGAGTGTCACCACGCCGGGGTGGGCGACGCGTCCTGCGACGTGGACCGTCACGGTGCCCGCCGGGGAGGCTGGCGGGGCACCGGCCGCAGGCCCGGGGCCGGGTGGCGGGGCGAGCACAGGCCCGGACGAAATCGCAGGCCCGGGGCCGGTTCCGGGTACGGGGAGCACGGACGAAACGGGCGGCACCGACGCCGACGAAGTCACTGGCGGCAGCGCCACCGGATGGGGCCGCCCACGCCACCAGAAGGAGAACGCGATCGCCCCGGCGAGAACCACCAGCACCGCGACGGCGGCGACCGTCCGTCGTTCGACGGCGATCCTGGCCGCCCGCAGGGACGGCGGCATCCGGTCCGAGACGGCCCCGGCCAGGCGTGCTGCGATGCTGGCCGGGGCCGTGGCACAGGGCGGGCCTGCGGCACGGGGCGGCACCGCGACGGGCGGGTCCGCTCCGGGGCGACGGGGTGGGGTCGGTTCTGTGGGCGTGTGCGGCGAAGGAAACATGACGCCGACGCTAGGAACGGATCAGGCGTTTTCCAGCCGGAAATCCCCGCCGCCGGAAATCTGTGGACAACTCCGCCCCCTCCACGGAGCCTGTGGAAAAACGGCCCACCCCACTCGTCCGGTCATGCTTCGGAGAGCAATGCTTCCAGTCCCGGGGCAGTGCGGCTGGGCGCGAACTCGACCACCGTGTAGTCGGCCACCGCGTTGAACGGGTCCTCAGCCAGGATTCCGTCGAGCCGGGTACGGTCGACCCCGCCGGCCAGGATCACCCCTCCGGTACGCGGCACCCGCCGCCCGGAGGCCAGCAGGACTCCGGCTTCGTAGTGGCGGTCCAGCCAGGCCAGATGCTCCGGCAGGAGCCTTTCGATCTCGTCGATGGGCTTCGTGTACTTCAGCGTGATCACGAACATGCCCGCACGCTAGCCGGACCGCCGGCCCCAGGGCCCCAGACCGCCGAAACCCATGCGCAGCACGGGAGGCTTTCGCACCGGCTCCAGCCTTCCGCCGGTTCAGCGCGGGGCGATCACAACACCGAGCAGCCCCGGCCCGGCGTGCGCGCCGATGACCGCGCCCACCTCGCTCACATGCAGGGTGCCGAGCTTGGGCAGCCGTTCACGCAGCTTCCCGGCCAGGGCTTCGGCCCGCTCAGCACTGGCCAGGTGGTGAACGGCGATGTCCACTTCGCCGGTGCCCGCGTGCTCGACGGCGAGTTCCTCAAGTCGGCTGATCGCCCGGGACGCGGTACGCACTTTCTCCAGCGGCCCGATGCGGCCGTCGATCACGTGCAACAGCGGCTTGACGGCCAGCGCGGTGCCCATCAGGGCCGCTGCGGCGCCGATGCGTCCGCCGCGCCGCAGGTACTCCAGCGTGTCCACGTAGAAGAGCGTCGAGGTGGCGGCGGCCCGCTTCTCCGCGGCGACTGCCGCCTCTTCGAATGAAGCTCCGTCGGCGACCGCGGCGACCGCGGCGAGGACGGAGAACCCGATGCCCATCGCGATGGTTCTGGTGTCCACCACCCGGACCGGCACCAGGGATTCGGCGGCGGCCAGGAGTGCGGCCTCGTACGTCCCGGACAGTTCCCCGCTCAGGTGTACCGACACGATGCCCGCTGCCCCGGCCTCCGCGAGCCGGCGGTAGACCGCGGCGAACGTCTCCGGCGCGGGGCGGGAGGTGGTGACCTGTCGGCGCTGCCGGAGCGCGTCGGCCACCTGCGCGGGGCTCGCCTCGATGCCTTCGTCCAGAGGTCTGCCGCGGAGGACGACTTTCAGCGGCACCACCTCGATGCCGTGCTCCGCCACGGCGCCTTCAGGCAGGTACGCCGTGGAATCGGTGACGATCGCGACCTCGTTCGGCATGACGCTGAACCTACCTGTCGTCGCGTCGGGTTCTGAGCCTCGTGGGGCAGTCACGCCCCATCGGGGCTTGTCTTTAACCCACTGTTTTCACTGGTGATGCGCTGAAGGCGCGACAATCAGGCCTGTTATGCGGAATTCCGCTCGGGGCGCACCGAGATCCGCCCCTTCGCGTCCCCCTCGGCCAGGCCGACCGGGCGGCCGGTGCCCGCCGGTCCACCCGGACCACCGGGTTCCCGCAGCGCCTGCGCCTCGTCGTCGATCTGGCGGCCCAACAGGTCGAGGTCGTCCCCGGCCAGGCGGCTTTCGCGGTCCTGCACAGCCCAGCGCAGCGAACCGGCGGCGTGGTCGATGCGCTCGGCCCGCTCCCGCAGTCCGGGAAGCTCCCGCTCGACGCGGGCCTGGTCCGGCTCCCGTTCGGCCATCCGCAGGTCGGTCTCCAGGGCGTGGGCGAAGCCCTCAAGCTGGCCGAACAGGGCCAGCGCCTCGGCGAGTTGGGTGTCCTTGGCGTATCCGGAGTCCAGGACGCGGCGGGTGTGCTCCAGCGACCGGCGCAGCGAGGCCCGCAGTCTGGCCGCCTCCCCGGCGGCCCCGGGGCGCGCGTAGCCACGTGCTTTGAGGGTGACGTCCTCGACCAGTCCGCGGACCTTGGGGGCATGGCGGTCGATGCGCCGCCTGACCGCGCGGCGCAGCGTCACGAGGGCGGCGACGATCACGCCGAGGACTACCGCGAAGGCGGCGGCGCCCGCGCCCAGGAGCACGGCCACGGTCTGCGCCCCGTCGGCAAGCGGTTGGGCGCCGTCGGCGAGCGTTGCGGCGTAGGACACGCTGCGTCTCCTTTAGCGACCTATGACGTATGGACGGGTGGGGTTGTCGCCGTACGCGGCTACCCGCGCACGGTGCGGACAGTCCCGCTCCGGACCACAGTATCGCCGCATGTCGGGGAGCGGGACGGGCCTGGAGGGTTTCCCCGGGGCCCCGTGCGCGCTGGCACGGGGCCGAAACGCTGCGGAAACACCCGTACCGGATGCCCGCGCACGAATGTGCGAAGCCGTTGCCAGGACGGCAGGTGTGCCTGTGGCGTGGGACACCACGTGTGCCTGTTGCCGGGACACCAGGTGTGCCCACCGTCAGGACGCTACGTGCGCCCGCCGTCCGTACCACTGGAAGAAGGCCCACAGGAGCACCGTGAGCAGTCCGAACGATGCGAAGGCGACCACTGAGCGCAGCAGCACCGCGTGGGCCTTGTCCTGTTCCACTTCGGTCCGGTACTGGGTCAGCAGGACGTACGAGAACAGTCCGGCGGCCGGGATGTAGAGCATCGCCCACGCCGTCCTGCTCCACCGGAGGAGTCGGCGGCCGTCGAGGAAGTTCAGCGGCAGGAGTCCGATGACGACCGCCTCCACGCCCAGGACGAAGATCGCGGTCAGCGCTTCGCGGGCGATGGTCAGGCCCGCTGTCTCCGCTGCGCGGGGCGGGTCGAGGTAGGCCAGCGCGCACCATGCCCCGACTGCGACGAGCAGTGTCGAGAGGGCCCCGTACAGCGCCGCGCGGCCTTCCTGCCCGCGGGTCAGTGGCCGCGGGCGCACCGCCGCGTAGCCGATCACCAGTCCGAACACGTAGCCGGGTGTGAAGTCCGCGGCCCGGGACAGCAGCGCGGTGACGAAAGCCAGGACCAGTGCGGCCGGCACGACCCGCATGCGGGCGGGTATCCCGCTGCGGCGTCGGACGTGGAGTTCCGCCGGGAGCGCCCCCGCGAGGAAGACGACGGGAAGCGCGACCATCATGCCGACGGCCAGCGCGACCGTGCGGCCGTTCCAGCCGGCGCCCGGGGTGACGAGGGCCAGGAGCGGGGCGGCCAGGATGGCGAAGAGGACCAGGCGGGCACCGGTGTCCAGCGTCCACAGGACGCGTTGCGCGGGGCTGGGCGGAGCCGCCGCGTGAACCCCGGCTGCCGGCGCGTAGGCCGCCATGGGTGGCGCTCCGCCGGGCGCCGTCTCAGACGACCCGGCAGGTGCCCCGTCGGGCGCCCGGCGCCTGCGGCGGAGCCAGCGGGCCAGGACGGCGCGGTTCTCCTCCAGCGTCTTGTCGAGGAGTAGGGCCGGGAAGGCCACAAAAGCGACCAGGGACACCGTCGCCGCCGTGGCCTGCGCGGCGCGCTCCGGGGTGAACATCAGGTCGAGCGGGTCGGGTACGGATTCACTGAAGGACGAGGCCGCCAGGGCCTGGTCGTCGACCCGGGCGGGCGGCGGCGGTGCGGCGGCCGGGGCCGGGTAGAGCCGCTCCGCTGCGATCGGTAGGACGGTGAGCGTCGCTGAGATGCGTACCGGCTCGTCGGACGTCTCCCCGGCTCCCACGCAGGAGAGTGCGAGCCGGTACCGGCCAGGGACCGCGTCCAGGGGGACCGTGAACGCCGACCGGTAGACCGATCGGTCGGCGGACCGTACAGCGTGGAGCTGAGGCGTCCCCAGGCTCAGGGCGCGCACGTCCTGGGCGCCTTCCTGCCGCCAGTCGAGCCGCACCATCGACCCTTGCGGGTAGGCGGGGATGCCGGACGTGCACGGGCCGACCGAACCTGAGGCTGTCACCAGCGTTCCGGGGCCTGCCTCCGCCGGGGAAAGTGTGATCGTGGCCGCCCCGGCCGCCTGCGCCCGGGGCCCGGTGACGAGCACCGCCATGGTCGTCAGGCAGGCCAGGCCGATCACTCCGAGCAGGACGAACACCCCCCTGTGCCCGCGCCACCCGGCGCGCCGTACACGCCCGCCTTCGCTCGGGACCGCCGGCGGACAGCACTCGGCGGCCCGACCGGCCACCCGCGCTCTACCTGCTGTTCTTCCGTACCGGATCACGGTTGTTCCTCCCACCCCGCGTCGCCGGGACACCGTACAGCTCTGTGCGGTAAGGAATTTGACGTTCTGTCATAAGTTGGTGCGCTCCGTAGGCGAACTCCCACGGCAGAGCCACACCTCTACCATCTCCGCATGACCATTCGGGGACTGAGCGGAACAACTGCCTTAACAGTGCTGGCACTTGCCTGCATCGGGACAGCGGCAGGCGGAGACGCCCGAGCGGCGGACACAACTCAACCCACACCACGCGGCGCGACTGTCCCGGGTCGTGCTCCCGTGGCCCCGTCGGCGCTGCGGAGCACGGAAGTCCCGATCGCCGGAAACACGGTCAGGCTGGCGAACGGACGCGGCAGCTTCGAGATCTTCCGCACCCCGCACGAGGGCCTCCTCGGGCAGGACACCCGCTTGTTCTCACCGGTCGCGCTGCAGGCTCCGGCTACGTTCCAGAACGTGGATCTGGACGGCGACGGCGATCTGGACGCCGCCGGCCTGCTCACCGGCACGATGGACTCGGACAACGCCCCGGAGGCCCGACGGCTGGTGAGCCTGACGGTGTGGCGCAACGACGGCGGCAGACCGGTGGCCGTCGGCTCGGTCACCCCGGCCTGGTCCGACTTCGAGGACGATGTGTCGCTCCGGGACCTCTCGGTCACGGTCGAACGCGGCACCGTGGTTTTCTCCTACACGTCGAGTGCCCAGCTCCGCTCCGAACGGGACGGGCCGCGGGTCGGGAAGTACGTCCACCGGTTGCAGATCCACGACGGCCGGCTTGTGGAGGTGGTCCCGCCCGCCGCCGCGCTGCCGGACAAGGTCCCGGCGGGGAGGTTCACGGGTACCTGGCAGTCGCACTGGAGCGGCGTCCAGATCAGTGCCGACGGCACGTTCGAAGTGAACTCCCGGGGGAACTTCGGGTGCGGTCCGACGAGGACGCAGATGTGCACCTCGAAGGTCACCGGCAGAGTGACCCGGGTGGACGGCGTCCGGGCCGAAGGCTTCATCACCGCGCGGGAGGACAACGGTGGGCAGGCCATCACTGACCAGGGCCGGGCGAAAGTGCCCCGCAAGATCACCTTCTCCTACGGGGCGGAGAACGACACGGTGTCGCTGCACGACCCGGCCGACGAACCGGAGGGTTTCAGGTACTGCGGCCAAAAGTCCCCCGGCGGCTATTGCGGAGCCTGATTCCGTACGAAATCGCCGCACACCGCAGGCCCCGCGCCGTTCCGCACGGGGCCCACGAGCAGGCTGTTCACGTTCCCAACGCGAACGAGCCCCGCTCAACGTGAAAGGGCCCCGCTCAATGTGAAAGGGCCCCGCTCAATGTGAAAGGGCCCGGCGGTTCGGAAACCACCGGGCCCCGTCAAGCGACACGGTCAAACGACACAGCCGTAAGTCACAGCCATATGCCACAGCTAACGCGCCACGGTCACGCGGGAACGATGTTCACCAGCTTCGGTGCCCGGACGATGACCGTACGGATACCAGCCCCGCCCAGCGCCGCGACGACGGCTTCGTCGGCCAGGGCCAGTTCGCGCAGTTCGTCTTCGCCGATGGTCGGCGGGACCTCCAGGCGGGCCTTGACCTTGCCCTTGATCTGGACGACGCACGTGATCGACTCGGCGATCAGGTAGACCGGGTCGGCGACCGGGAACTCCTCGAACGCCAGCGAGCCTTCGTGGCCCAGCTTCGCCCACAGCTCCTCGGCGATGTGCGGGGCCAGCGGGGCGACCATCAGCACCAGTTGCTCCGCGATCACCCGCGGCACGGAGCCACGCTTGACCAGGAAGTTGTTGAACTCGGTGGCCTTGGCGATGGCGGTGTTGAAGCGCAGCGCGTCCAGGTCACGGCGCATGCCGTCGACGGCCTTGCTCAGGGCGCGCAGTGTGGCCTCGTCCGGGGCTTCGTCAGTGACGACGACCTCGCCGGTCGTCTCGTCCACGACGTTGCGCCACAGGCGGGCCAGGAAACGGTACGAGCCGACGACCGCGCGGGTGTCCCACGGGCGGGACATCTCCAGCGGGCCCATGGACATCTCGTACAGGCGCAGTGTGTCCGCGCCGTACTCCTCGGCCATCTGGTCGGGCGTCACCGAGTTCTTCAGCGACTTGCCCATCTTGCCGTACTCACGCTTGACGGGTTCGCCGTTGTGCGTGAACTTGCCGTCCCGCTCGACGACTTCGTCGGCGGGCACGTAGAAACCGCGGTCGTCGGTGTACGCGTAGGCCTGGATGTAGCCCTGGTTGAACAGTTTCTTGAAGGGCTCGTACGACGAGATGTGGCCCAGGTCGAACAGGATCTTGTGCCAGAAGCGGGCGTACAGCAGGTGCAGCACCGCGTGCTCGACGCCGCCGACGTACAGGTCGACGCCGCCGGGCGCACCCTCGGCCTCCGGGCCCATCCAGTAGCGCTCATTCTCGGGGTCGACCAGTTTGTCCTTGTTGGTCGGGTCCAGGTAGCGCAGTTCGTACCAGCACGAACCGGCCCAGTTGGGCATCGTGTTGGTCTCGCGGCGGTACTTCTTGACGCCGTCGCCCAGGTCCAGTTCGACGTTGACCCAGTCGGGGTTGCGGGACAGCGGGGTTTCGGGGTCCATGTCCGCGGCGTCGGCGTCGAACGTGCGGGGGCGGAAGTCGTCGACCTCGGGCAGTTCGACGGGCAGCATCGAGTCGGGCAGCGCGTGGGCGACGCCGTCCTCGTCGTACACGATCGGGAAGGGCTCGCCCCAGTAGCGCTGGCGGCTGAACAGCCATTCGCGCAGCTTGAAGTTGATCGTGGCCTCGCCGACGCCTGCGGCCTCCAGGTGGGCGGCCATGGCCTTCTTTGCCGCCGGGACGGTCAGCCCGTCCAGGGAGAACTCCGTACCCGAAGAATTGATGATCTTCGCGTCGTAGGAGTCGAACGCGTCGTCCCACGTGGCGGTGTCGGTACTGCGTCCGTCCTGCGGTTCCACGACGCACAGCATCGGGATGTCGAAGACGCGCGCGAACTCGAAGTCGCGGTGGTCGTGCGCGGGCACCGCCATGATGGCGCCGGTGCCGTAGCCCATCAACACGTAGTCGGCGATGAAGACGGGGACCGGGGCCTCGCCGGCCGGGTTGACCGCGTAGGCACCGGTGAAGACGCCGGTCTTCTCCTTGCCTTCGGACTGCCGTTCCATGTCGGACTTGGTGGAGGCGAACTTGCGGTACGCCGCGACGGCCTCGGCGGGGGTGGCGTGGCCACCGGTCCACTTCTCCGGAGTGCCCGCGGGCCACTGGGCCGGGACGATGGCGTCGACCAGTGCGTGCTCGGGGGCCAGGACGGTGTACGTGGCGCCGAACAGCGTGTCGGGGCGGGTCGTGAAGACAGTGATCGTCTCGGTGCCGGTGCCGGCCGGGACGGCGAAGTCGACCTTCGCGCCCTCGGAGCGGCCGATCCAGTTGCGCTGCATCAGCTTGACCGGCTCGGGCCAGTCCAGCTTGTCCAGGTCGTTCAGCAGGCGGTCCGCGTACACGGTGATCCGCATCTTCCACTGCTTCAGGTTGCGCTTGTAGACCGGGAAGTTGCCGCGCTCGGAGCGGCCGTCGGAGGTGACCTCCTCGTTGGCCAGCACGGTGCCCAGCCCGGGGCACCAGTTGACCGGGGACTCGTCCGCGTACGCCAGCCGGAAGCCGTCCAACACCCCCGCCTGTCCGGCCTTCGACAGCTCAGCCCAGCCCGTGCCGCCCGGCACGGGGCGCTCGCCGCGTTCGAACTGACCGGTCAGGACCTCGATCGGGCGGGCCTTGCCGGCCGCCTCGTCGTACCAGGAGTTGTAGATCTGAACGAAGATCCACTGGGTCCAGCGGTAGAAGTCAGTGTCGGTGGTGGCCACCGAACGCCGGTTGTCGTGCCCCAGTCCCAGGCGGCGCAGCTGACGTCGCATGTTGGCGATGTTCGCCTCGGTGGTGACACGCGGGTGCTGGCCGGTCTGCACGGCGTACTGCTCGGCGGGCAGGCCGAACGCGTCGTAGCCCAGCGTGTGCAGCACGTTGTAGCCGGTCATGCGCTTGAACCGGCTGAACACGTCGGTGGCGATGAAGCCCAGCGGGTGACCGACGTGCAGGCCTGTGCCCGAGGGGTACGGGAACATGTCCATCACGAACATCTTCTCGCGCTCGACGAGCTTCTTCCCCGCGGCGGGGCCGCTGTGGTTCACAGTGCCCAGCGGTCCGACCGGGTTGGGGGCCTCGAAGGTGCCCTCCTTCTCCCAGCGGTCCTGCCAGCGCGCCTCGATGTCGCCGGCCAGCGCGGCCGTGTAGCGGTGGGGCTCGGCGGCCGGTTCTGTGGTGGCCTGCGTCGTCTCGGTCATCGTCCTCAGGGCTCCTGGGTGCATGCGGCAGCGGCTCGTACGTACGAAGCCGGGAAGTGTTTGCGGAAAACAAGAAACCCCTCACACAGGAGGGGTCGCCACGCCGAGCCGGGTCGTGTGTCGTGACCCGGTCTTCTCAGCGCGGCCCGGTAAGCAGCAGTACGGCACGCATAGGAGCCAGGCTACCGCAGGGGGTGGGCTGGTCCCCTGCGGATTCCCCCGGCCGCGTGGGGAGGCCCCGTCGGCGGGACTTCGCCGACTGTTCCACCAACTGGTTTCTTCGACTGTGCCAGTGGCCATGTCCAGCGGCTGCGCCAGCAGCTACGTCAGTGGCTACGTCAGCGGCTACGTCAGCGGCTGCGCCAGGAAAGAAATCAGCAGCTACGTCAGGGTGAGCACGAAGAGGATCAACGCGATCCGGTACGCGACGGCCACGCACGTCTGCGCGTACGGCGTGGGGCGGACGAAGCGGTTCCAGCCGACGAGGGTGTCCGCAGCGTAGAACAGGAACGCCCCCGCCACGGCGGACGGCCGCCCCGTGGCGGACGCGGCGGCGACCATGAGCGACAGGACTGCGATGTACGCGACGACCGGCAAGGTCAGTACGGGTTCCGCCTCACGGGTGCCCATGACCAGTGGCACGCCGTAGCGCAGCGTCGCCCCGAGCACCACGGTGATGCCCGCGACGGCCCACAGCCAGGCCCAGCCCGACTGCTGGAAGCCGACGATGAACGCGGCATGGGCGAGCAGCGCGGCGCCCATGGCCCAGCGGAAGCGGTCTTCGGCGAGCAGGTCGCGGACCAGGGACAGGGCCAGTGCCAGCAGGAACAACGCGCTCCTGGCCCCATTGTGAGGAGCGGCCGAGAGCGCGAGGCCCATCAGGCTCACGGTGACGACAACCCCGGCCCAACGCGCGGGGCGCGGTCGTGCCGTGTACACGGCCACCCATGCCATGACTGCGGAAACGACCGCGAGGGCCAGCAGGCACCACTCGACGGAGGTCATGAACGGCGAGATTACTTGGCGGTACCGGCGCTTCCGACCGGTTGTCGGGGCTGTCACGCAACCGTGATGCCGGTCGCGGTGAATCGTGATGTCCGGGTCCGCCGGAGCGTTGCGCACGGGGCTTCCGCGAGTTGCCGACGAATCGTGTGCGGCCGCAGGTGGGTGGCCCCGTGCCGCACCGCACGGGGCCACCCACCTGCGCTTCTCCGCAGCGTTGTCCGGGTCAGTCCCGTCAGCGGCGGCGGTCGCGTCCTGTCACCGCTGCTACAAGCCCGGTGAACAGCGCAAGGTCCCCCTCCGCGCCGTCCGCCTCCGGGTGCCACTGCACCGCCACGGCGAAGGCCCGGCCGGCGATTTCGACCGCCTCCACAGTCCCGTCCAGCGCATAAGCCGAGACGGTCAGCCCCTCCCCCAGAGCGTCGATCGCCTGATGATGCTGGGTCGCGATGTCGAATTCCGTACGGCCGTACAGCTGCGCGAGGCGGGTGCCCGGCACCACCTCGACCCGGTGCCGGGTGAAGGCACCCGGGGCGGGCGAGTGCACGGTGTCGCCGCCGAGCCGGTCCGGGAGGTGCTGGACAAGGGTGCCGCCGAGGTGGACGTTCAGCAGTTGGAGCCCGCGACAAATGCCCAGGAACGGCAGACCGTCTTTGAGCGCCGTCTCGATGAGCGCGAGTTCGGCGTCGTCCCGGCCACTGTTGGCGGGCCCCGTGCGGGGGTGCCGCGCGGCCCCGTACCTGCGGGGATCGACGTCTTCGCCGCCGATGACCACCAGGCCGTCGAGCATCCCGGCGACGGCTTCGATCCCGGCGGTCGGCGGCAGCACTACGGGGAGTCCGCCGGCTGCCACGACGGAGTCCAGGTAGGTCTGCGGAACGAGTGTGGCGGGGCGGTCCCACGCGCCCCAGCGGGTCTGTTCCTGGTAGGCGCTCAGGCCGATCACCGGACGTGTCGCCGGTCGCATCAGCGGTCCTTCCGTCAGGCCGCTTCCGCGGTCCGGGTCCGTACGGGAGTTCACGTCCGTACGGGAATCTGTGTCCGTACGGACGCCCGCGCCCGACGGAACTCCTCCGCTCCAACAAATCACCTGGTCGTCGGCCCCGTGCCATCCCGCACGGAGCCGACGGCCAGGTACTTCACACCCCGCCTACATCGGTGTCACGTACGCGCCGCTGATCCCGCCGTCCACCAGGAACTCCGCCGCGGTGATGAACGAAGCGTCGTCGGATGCCAGGAAGGCCACCGCCGCGGCGATCTCCTCAGCCTCGGCGAACCGCCCCGTGGGGATGTGCACGAGGCGCCGCGCGGCCCGCTCCGGGTCGCTCGCGAACAGTTCCCGCAGCAACGGGGTGTTCACCGGCCCGGGGCACAGCGCGTTGACCCGGATGCCTTCCCGGGCGAACTGCACGCCCAGTTCCCGGGACATCGCCAGGACGCCGCCCTTGGAGGCGGTGTACGAGATCTGCGAGGTCGCCGCGCCCATCTTCGCCACGAAGGACGCCGTGTTCACGATGGAGCCCTTGCCCTGCCGCTGCATATACGGGATCACGTACTTGCAGCACAGGTAGACGCTCGTCAGGTTGACCTCTTGGACGCGCTTCCACGCCGCGAGTCCCGTGGTCAGGATCGAGTCGTCGTCCGGCGGGGAGATACCGGCGTTGTTGAACGCCACATCGACACTGCCGTACGTGTCGAACGCGGTCTTGTACATGGCTTCGACGTCGGCCTCACTGGTGACGTCGGCCTTCACGAACAACCCGCCGACGGCCTCGGCCGCCGCTTTGCCCGCCGCCTCGTCGATGTCGACGCACACGACGTCGGCACCTTCGGACGCCAGCCGCTTGGCGGTGGCCAGGCCGATTCCGCTGCCCGCGCCGGTGATGACGGCCGTACGGCCTTCGAAACGCTGCACTGCGCTACTCCTCAGGACTCGGTCATTCAAGACTCAGTGGTTCAAGACTCGGAGGTTCGGACCTAAACGGTTCAGGACCTAAACGGTTCAGGACCTAAACGGTTCAGGACCTAAACGGTTCAGGACCTAAACGGTTCAGGGCTTAGTGGTCCCGGGTTGGTGGTTCAGGGTTCGGTGGAAAGGAAAACGTTTTTGACTTCGGTGAAAGCGTGGAGCGCGTCGGGGCCCAGTTCACGCCCGAGCCCGGACTGCTTGAAGCCGCCGAACGGGGTCGAATAGCGCACCGACGAGTGGGAGTTGACCGACAGGTTCCCGGCCTCGACACCCCGCGAGACCCGCAGCGCGCGCCCCAGGTCACGGGTCCAGACCGAACCGGACAGGCCGTACGGGGTGTCATTTGCGATCCGTACGGCGTCCGCCTCGTCGTCGAACGGGATCACCACGGCGACGGGGCCGAAGACCTCGTCGGTGACGGCCGGGTCGTCGGCGGGGAGGTCGTGCAACACCGTTGCGGGGAACCAGAACCCGGGGCCGCGCGGGGCCTCGCCGCGGAACGCCACGTAGCGGTCGTCGGGAACGTACGAGGTGACCCGGTCGCGCTGCGCGGCGGAGATCAGCGGGCCCATGTCGGTGGCCCCGTCCAGCGGGTCTCCGGCCCGCACGGCGCGGACCGCCGGTTCCAGGAGTTCCATGAACCGGTCGTAGACCGGTCGCTGCACGAGGATGCGGGTACGTGCGCAGCAGTCCTGGCCGGTGTTGTCGCAGAACGACCCGGGCGCGGCCGCGGCGGCCTTGTCCAGGTCCGCGTCGGCGAAGACGATGTTGGCGCTCTTGCCGCCGAGTTCGAGGGTCACCCGCTTCACCTGGTCGGCCGCGCGGGCCATGATCTCCTTGCCGACCTTGGTCGAACCGGTGAAGACGATCTTCCGTACGTCGCGATGGTCGACTAGGGCCCGCCCGGCCACCGCCCCACGGCCCGGCAGGACCTGAAAGACGCCTTCGGGCAAACCGGCCTCCAACGCCAGTTCGGCGACGCGCAGGGCGGTCAGCGGGGTGTACTCGGCGGGTTTGGCGATCACCGTGTTGCCGGCGGCCAGCGCCGGGGCCAGGCCCCAGCCGAGGATCGGCATGGGGAAGTTCCACGGCACGATCAGCCCGACAACGCCCAGGGGTTCGTGGAAGGTGACGTCCAGGCCGCCCGCGACGGGGATCTGGCGTCCGCTGAGCCGTTCCGGGGCGCCGGCGTAGTAGTCCAGGACGTCGCGCAGGTTCCCGGCCTCCCAGCGGGCGTTGCCGATCGGGTGCCCGGCCTCGGCGACGGCCAGGCCGGCGAGGTCCTCGGTGTTCGCGTCGACCACCGCGGCGAAGCGGCGCAGCAGCCGGGCCCGGTCCGCGGGGCTGACGTCCCGCCAGGTGCCGTAGGCGGCCACTGCCCGCCGTACCGCGGTGTCGGTTTCCGCGGCCCCGGCCAGCGGAATCGTCGCGACGGTCTTCTCGGTCGCCGGGTTGATCACTTCGTACATCTCAGTCACGGATGCAGACTCCTGGTCGCGTTCGCCCGCGGTGCTCGGAAGGTGTGGTTTTGTCCGGGTATGTGGCCCCGTGCAGCCAGGCCCGGGGCCCAGAACCTGCGGCCGGTCCCCGCGCTACATGCGTTCGAAGGAGCGCCGCAGTTCCCAGTCGGTCACCACGGCGTCGTAGGCGGCGAGTTCGACTCTGGCCGCGTTCGCGTAGTGCGCGACGACTTCGTCGCCGAAGACTGCGCCGGCCAGGTCGCTCTTCTCCCACAGTTCCAGCGCTTCCCGCAGTGTGCCGGGGACCGTCTCGGCCCCGTTCGTGTACGCGCTTCCGCTGCACGGGGCTTGCAGGGGCAGTTCGTGGTCGATGCCGTACAGACCCGCGCCGATCATGCCGGCGACGGCCAGGTACGGGTTCACGTCGCCGCCGGGCACCCGGTTCTCGACGCGCAGGGAGTGCCCGCGGCCGACCAGGCGCAGTGCGCAGGTGCGGTTGTCCACGCCCCATTCGACGGCGGTGGGGGCGAAGGTGCCGGGCTGGTAGCGCTTGTACGAGTTGATGTTCGGCGCGTACAGGAGTGTGAACTCGCGTAGTGCCGCCAGTTGTCCGGCGATGAAGTTCTCCCCGCGGGCGGACATCCCGTGCGCCCCGTCCCCCGCCATGACCGGCTCCCCGGCTTCGTCCCGGAGCGACAGGTGGATGTGGCAGGAGTTGCCTTCACGCTCGTTGGGTTTGGCCATGAAGGTCAGGCTGACGCCCTCCTGCGCGGCGATCTCCTTGGCTCCGTTCTTGTAGAGGCTGTGCTGGTCACACGTCACCACGGCCTCGTCGTAGCGGAACACGATCTCGTGCTGGCCGAGGTTGCACTCGCCCTTGGCTGACTCGACGTACATGCCCGTGGCGGCCATGTCGTTGCGGATGCGGCGGAGGAGCGGTTCGATGCGCCCCGTACCCAGGAGGGAGTAGTCGTTGTTGTACTGGTTGGCGGGGGTCAGGTCGCGGTAGCCGCGGTCCCAGGCCTCTTCGTAGGTGTCGCGGTAGACGCAGAACTCGAGTTCCGTCCCGGCCATGGCCTGCCAGCCGCGTTCGGCGAGCCGCTCGGTCTGTTTCCGCAGGATCTGCCGGGGCGAGGCCACCACGGGGCTGCCGTCGTGCCATCGCAGGTCGGCGATCAGGAGCGCGCTGCCTTCGTTCCAGGGCAGGGGTCGCAGTGTGGTGAGGTCGGGGGCCATGACGAAGTCGCCGTAGCCGCGTTCCCATGAGGCCATTTCGAAGCCGTCGACGGTGTTCATCTCGATGTCCACCGCGAGGAGGTAATTGCAGCCCTCGGTGCCGTGGTCGAGGGTGTCGTCGAGGAAGAATTTCGCCGCGAGCCGTTTGCCCTGCAGCCGTCCCTGCATGTCGGTGAACGCCACTACGACGGTGTCGTAGTGACCCTTCTCGACAGCTGCCCGTACCGCTTCTTTTTTGTCGCCTGCACCAGTCGTCATACGCGCCTCCCGAGTCGCTGTACCGCCGGTGCGGCTCATCCAAGCGCATTCGGGGTCGCAGCGTGATGATCTTTGCCGGAGGAACGTCCGGGGAGTGTCGTTCGTGACGCACGCAACATTCCGGTTGCCTACGTCAAAGGACAGGACCGGAGCGTAATCGCCGGGCTACGGACACGCGGTTTCCAGCGCGTGGCTTCCAGCACGTGGCTTCCAGCACGCGGTTTCCAGCGCGTGGCTTCCAGCACGTGGCTTCCAGCACGCGGTTTCCAGCGCGTGGTTTCCAGCGCGTGGCTTCCAGCACTCGGGGCGGAAGCGCACCCGGCCCGCGCCGGGGCGTTCCCGCAGGCACGGGGCGATATCGGGGGGACGCGGGGCGGAGCGATGCCTGAGCACACAGGCCGGGGCCCTGCCAGCCGGTGTCCTGTCCGCCGGGGAAACAGCGAAGGCGTCCTCCCCGGGGAGGACGCCTTCGCTTTTCTGTGGAGCTACGGGGAATTGAACCCCGGACCTCTTGCATGCCATGCAAGCGCTCTACCAACTGAGCTACAGCCCCATTTGGTCAACGAACAACCGGAACCGGAATCCGTACTGCATTTGTCCCGGGCGCTCGTTGCATGGACAACTCTACCCGACCCGGAGCAGTGCTCCGAACCGGTTTTCCCCTGGCCGGGGCCGCAGCCCCGCCCATACGGCGCCCGGGGCCACCCCCGGGTCCGCCCCGGAGGCGCCACGGAGCGACCACGGGACAACCAAGGAGAAGGCCGTACGGAGGACCGGCCCGAATCGATCACCGGGCGAGGCGGGCGCACAGAGCGCACTCGAGCCACGCACAAGCAGTACACAGACCCCGGACATACGAAAGCAGGGCCGACCCTGGAAAGGATCGGCCCTGCTTCATTGTGTGGAGCTACGGGGAATTGAACCCCGGACCTCTTGCATGCCATGCAAGCGCTCTACCAACTGAGCTACAGCCCCCGGTTGTTCCTGTCCGCGCGGGTTTCCCCCGCGAACAGGAACTACTTTACATGCTCGGGGCCCGCGCCCAAAAACCGGTCACCCGGTCGGGCACGGGCTCAGAACGCGCCGAGCGGCGGGTTCACGCCGGCCGTCATTCCGCCGTCGACGATCAGCTCGGTGCCGGTGATGTATGAGGCGTCGTCCGAGGCCAGGAACGCGACCGCGGTGGCGACCTCGGCCGGGACCGCGGCGCGGCGCAGCGGCACGCCGGGGTAGTTCCCCGCACCGGCTTCGCTGCCGTGCACGGCGATCATCGGGGTGTTGACGAGGATGTCGACGGTAGCGAACTCGGCGACCGTGAAGCCCACGACCGTCTTCCAGTCTTCGGCGGAGGACACATCGTGCTTGATGAAGCGTGCGGCGTCGCCCAGTTCGGCGGCGGTTCAGGAGGTCTGGTCGGGCTGCCAGGTCAGCCGAGCGCCGTGCGCAGCACCTGGACCGCTTCCTCGAAGGCGACGGCGGCGTCGGGGACCATCGCCCCCATGCTGATGGAGCCGTGGAACATCTGGTCGTACACCGTGTGGCTGACCGGCACTCCGGCGTCGGCCAGCTTGTTCGCGTACGCGATCGCATCGTCGCGCAGCGGATCGAGCCCGGCCGCGACGATGTGCGCGGGGGCGAGCCCCGCCAGGTCCGAAGCGTTGACGACTGAGGCGTACGGGTGTGCGCCGTCACCGCCGGGACCGGTGTAGCAGTCCCAGAAATAGCGCATGTGGTCGGCGGTCAGGAAGTAGCCCTGCCCGTTCTCGGTATAGGAGGCCGAGTCCTGCCGGTGGTCGGTGACGGGGTAGAGCAGCAGTTGGAACCGCGGCTGTGGCAGGCCCCGGTCGTGGAGCATCAGGCAGGTCGCGGCGGCCAGGTTGCCGCCCGCCGAGTCGCCGGCCACGGCTGTCCGCGTGGCGTCCCCGCCGAACTCCGAAGCATGCTCCCTGGCCCACCGGAAGGCTGCGTACGCGTCCTCGGCCGCGCCGGGGAAGGGCGTCTCGGGGGCTCGGCGGTAGTCGACGGAGACGAACACCGCGCCGACTGCGTTGGCGAGCGTACGGACCGTCTGATCGTGGGTGTCGAGGTTGCCGATGACCCATCCGCCGCCGGGGAGGAACACCACCACGGGCAGGACGTCGCCGTCCTTGCTGCCGGCCGGACGGTAGATCCGTACGGCCAGGTCCGGGGCCCCGTGCGGGCCTGGCACGGTGCGGTCGACTACCGACGCGACCCCGACCGGCGGGGCCGGGGACTTGGGCGCCGCCGCCAGCGCGGCGCGGCCTTCGGCGGCGTCCAGGACCTCGGTGCCGAACTTTGGGAAGAAGGCCGACATCATGTCGACGATCTGACGTACCGTCGGATCTTTGATCCGGTCCGGGGCGGATGGGGTCTGCGACATTCGGGGGTCAGCCTCCCATGACGTACTTCACGGTGGGTCCGGTGGTCCAGCCGCCGCCCGCGACGATCTGCTGCGTGGCGGCGAGCTCGAGGGCCACTGCGGCGCCGGCGCCGGCGCCGGTGACGATGACGATGACGATGACGATGACCTTGTCGGTCAGGTTGGCGCCCTGGAGTGCAGTCATGGCGCTCTACCGCTGACTGTGCGCTTGGCTCGTTGTGCCGGAAGCGGTGGACCGGCGCACCGTCGCATCGCGGCGTGCTGCCTGCCTGCCTGCCTGCCTGCCTGCCTGCCTGCCTGTCGTCCACTAAGTGAATGTATGTCCCGGATAGATCAAGTCTGTGACACTTTGGGTGTGATCCCCGCCATGGAACCGCCGTCGATCACGAACTCCTGTCCGGTGATCCACGACGAGTCGTCAGAAGCCAGGAAGGCCACCAGCGAACCGACGTCCTCGGGCTCGCCGACCCGGCGCAGCGGGACGTTGGGGTAGTTGCCGGGGCCCCGGGTGAACATACCGCCGACCATCGGGGTGTCGATCGCACCGGGGTGCACGCTGTTGACCCGGATGCCGTGTTCGCCCAGTTCGAGGGCTGCGACCTTGGTCAGGCCGCGGACGGCCCATTTGCTGGCCCCGTACGCCGCGTGTTTGGGGATGCCCTGGAGTCCGGCGAGTGACGAGATGTTGACGATCGATCCGCCGCCCCGGGCGATCATGCCCGGGGCCACGGCCTGGATGCCGTGGAAGGTGCCGAAGAGGTTGACCTGGAGCGTCTTCTCCAGCCCCGCCGGGGTCTCCTCCAGGAGCGGTACGGGGCGCAGGATTCCGGCGTTGTTGACCAGGACGTCGACGCCGCCGAACTGGGCGGTCGCCGTCTCTACGACCGCGGCCCACTCCGAGGCGGACGAGACGTCGTGGCGGACGAACCGGGCGTTGTCCCCGATGTCCTCGGCGACCTGCCGCCCCTCCTTCTCCTGAAGGTCCGTCAGGACGACGCGGGCCCCGAGTGAAACGAGGAGCCGGGCCTCGGCCTCGCCCTGTCCGCGTGCCGCGCCGGTGATGATCGCGACCTTGCCGTTGAGATCAGTCATTGATCCGCTACCGCTCCTCGTCCCGCCCCGTGCACGTGGCCCCGTGCCTGGCCTTTAGTGCTCTTCACGTCCGGCTTTCCGCGACCGGCTCTTCACATCCGGCCGTCTACTTCCGGCCCCTCACATCCGGCCGTCTACTTCCGGCCCCTCACATCCGGCCGTCTACTTCCGGCCCCTCACATCCGGCCGTCCACGTCCGGCCGGCACGCCGCGCAAGCTGCCCGAAGTGTCCGAACCGTTCACACCACCCGAACTGTCCGAACCGCCCGCGCCCTCTTCGTACCACCGGCGTCCGCAGGCCAGAAGGCCCGCCGGACAGTGGGGTCCGGGCCCTGCTCCAGTCCTCCGCACCGGAGCAGGGCCCAGCTTCTGGGTGCTCAGCCCGCGGGCCGGGGCACCGGCCCGGTCACTCGCCGTACTTCGCGCGGAAGTGCGGGATGACCTGCTCGCCCCAGATGCGGATGGTCTCCATGCACGCTTCCTGCGGCACGGTACCCATCTGGATGAGGCACATGATCTCGTCGGCGCCGGCGTCGATGAGCTTCTGCACGTACGCGATCGCGTCCGCCGCGGTGCCGTAGGCGTGGTTGACGTTGTACGTGGCGGTCGCGTTGACGGTGACCGGGATCTTCGCCTCGTGCAGCATGGCGACCTGCTGTTCGGCGGCCTCCTTCATCACCGCGACCTCGTCGCGGCCCTCGACCACGGCCTCGTCCGGGATGCCGGACTTGCCGCCGGAGAACCAGTGCGCGATGGACTGCGCGAAGAAGCGCTGGCCGCGGGCGCCGATGTTGCGGGCCTGCTGGGCGTCCTCGAGGACGATCGTCGGGCACAGTGCGACCAGGTGCTCGTTCTGCACCGTGGAGACGAAGCGCTCGCCCGTACGCTCTTTGACGGCGGTCCGGTAGATGTTGTTGAGCTCGGCGACCTCTTCGGGGCCGGCGAAGCCGAGCACCAGGGCGCCGACGCCCATCTCGGCGGCCTCGACCAGCGAGGGCTTCTTCGAGCAGGCGAGGAACAGGGGCGGGTGGGGGGTCTGCACGGGGCGGGGCAGGATCGCGTGCGAGCCCTCGATGTCGAGCACCTCACCGTGCCAGACCAGTTCGTCCTCCTGCCAGGCGGCGCCGATGATCCGCAGCGCCTCCTCGACCTGGGCCTTGGTCTCCTCGATGTCCACGCCGCACAGGGTGGACTCCTGGAGTGTGCCGCCCCGGGCGGCGGCGACGTCGAGGCGACCGCCGGAGAGGGTGTCGAGCATGCCGATGCGCTCGGCGACCCGGGCGGGGTGGTTGAACTTGAAGGGCATGCACACGGCGCCGTGTGCGATGCGGATGCGCGACGTCTTCGCGGCGACCCAGGTCAGGAAGATCTCGGGGGCGCTCATGTGGGAGTACCACTTGGTGGTGTGGTGCTCGACGGCCCAGACGCGGTCGAAGCCCATCTCCTCGGCGTACACGGCCTGCTCGACCGAGTCGTTGAGCACCTGGTGCTCGTGCTCGACCGTCGGGTTGGCCATCTGAGCTTCGAAGATCATCGAGAACTGCATCGTTGCCGCCTCCTGTGCACACTGCGCTGCTGCGTACCGCCTGTGGAATACTCCAATTAGATGTATGACTTCTTGTGAGGTCAAGAGTCTGCTGACGTAGAATCAGATCCGGCGTGGAGACGCTCGCCACACCCTCCGGTCCGGCACACACTGAGCACGCGCGAAACGCACACACAGCACACACAGCACACACAGCACACACAGCACACACAGCACGCACTCCGTACGCCCGCGGCACAACCCGCAGCACCCCACAACACACTCGCGGCACGCCGCACCAGCACATCCGGCGGCGCACCCCCGCGCACCGCACACCAGCACGGAGGTACGGCATGACTGCCCCGCACACGCCCGACGGTCTGCCCAGACTCCCGGCCACCGCGTGGGCCGTCCTGGGTCTGCTGTCCTTCCCGGGCGAACGCTCCGGGTACGAACTGAAGAAATGGGCCGACTCCTCGCTGCGCTTCTTCTACTGGAGCCCGGCGCTGTCGCAGATCTACGGCGAGCTCAAGCGCCTGGAGACCCTGGGCTTCGCGACGTCCCGCATCGCCTCCCAGGACGAACTGCGGAACAAGCGGCTGTACGCGATCACTGAATCCGGGCAGCGGGCACTCACCCGCTGGGCCCGCGAGACCCCCGCCGGGCCTCCCGTGCTCAAGCACGGACCCGTGCTGCGGGTGTGGCTCGGCCACCTGTCCGAGCCGGCGGAGCTGCGCAAGACACTCACCGAGCACCGCGACTACGCCGAGCAGACGCTGCACGAGATCGAGAACTTCGAAAGCAAGGCAGGCGACCGGTGGCCCTTCCCGGCGCTGGTCCTCAAGTGGAGCGAGCGCTACTGGAAGGCCGAACGCGACCTGACCGAGGGGATGCTGGCGGACGTGGAGGAACTGTTCCGGGAGAAAGACAGCTGATCGACCGTCAGATCGCCGCGCGCCGGAACAGTGCCCGCCCCGTCAACGGCCGAAGTCCGTACGGGAACACCCGTACGGACTTCGGCTCGTCGGTGAGAACGCCGGAAGAACAGCTCAATCGCGTACGGGCCCGCTAGGCACCAGCGTCCGCGCCCTTGTCCTCCTTCATCTTCATGAAGTCCACCGTCTGGTCCGCGGGCGGCGGTGTCACGTCGACCGGCTTGCCCCAGTCCTTGTACGAGGCCGTCGTGCTGACGGCGCCCATCTTGGTCTGCTGCTTGGCCGTCTGCTTGACGGGCATGCCCGTGGCGTACACCCACAGGTCGATGTCCGAGGTCGTGGCGCCCAGTTGCTCGTTCGCCGCCTTCATCTGTGCGATGACGTCGGGCTTCAGTCCGAGCTTCTCAGCATTGAGGTCCAACGCGGTCTTCATGTCCACAGTGCCGACGTAGTGCATCGTCTCGACCCCGTCGAGGGTCTCCTTGCCGACCTTGCGGATGTCGCCGGCCTTCTCCAGGAGTGCGATCTGCGCGCCCGGGTCCTGCTGCTGACCCATTGACTTCTTCAACATGTCGCCCATGCCGGCGAGCGGGTTGGCCTGCCCTGTCCCGCCCTTCGCGGCAGCCGCCGCGAAGTCCACCTTCAGCCAGGGCTTGCCGGGCACCAGCGACAGCTCCGGGCCCATGTTCATGTACATGCTGGCCGGCGTCATGAGTGCTTCGATCCGCTTCGGCCCGCCGGGGCCCACTTTGTCGAACATGCCGCCGGACATCACCATGCGCATCGCCGGGTCGGTTCCGAAGCGCATCTGCCCGGAGATCACCGTCGTGCCCTGGGAGCCCATCTCCATGGCTATCTCCATGTGCGCGGTGTTCGCCGCGGAGACCTTGGTACGGGCGTTCTGTGCGACCTGCAGGCCACTCCCGAACGACTTGAACGCATCGCCCTTCTCAGCGCCGCAGCCGGTGAGGGAGGCGGCAACCGCGACGGCGGCACGAAAAACCGCGCGAAGACAGCACCAAAACTGTGCGGAGACCGTACGAAGAACGGGACTTCAGTCGTCGTCGCCGATGACCGGCTCCGGCAACGTGCCCGCGTTGTGCTCAAGCAGCCGCCAGCCGCGGGCGCTCGGGCCCAGGACCGACCAGCAGCAGTTCGACAGCGCGCCCAGCGCACCCCACACCGGCTGCTCGAGCCCGATCATGCGGCCGATGCCGCAGCGGATCGCGCCGCCGTGCGAGACGACGACGAGCGTTCCGTTCGCAGGCAGAGCCTGGACGGCGCGCTCGACGGCCGGGACGACGCGGTCGGCGACCTCGGACTCCAGTTCGCCGTCACCGCGGCGCACGGGCTCGCCGCACTTCCACGCCGTGTACTGCGCGGGGAACCGCTCACGGATCTCGAGGTTGGTCAGCCCCTGCCAGTTGCCGCCGTGGGTCTCCCGCAGCCCCGCGTCGGCGACGACTTCGAGACCGGTGAGTTTGGCCAGTTCACCGGCGGTGTCCATGGCGCGCTGCAGGTCCGACGCGATGACCGCGTCGGGCTTGAGCGCCGCGAGGAGCCGGGCGGCCCGCCTCGCCTGCCCGATGCCGGTGTCCGTCAGCGCGATGTCGGTCTGCCCCTGGAAGCGGTTCTCGACGTTCCACGCGGTCTGGCCGTGCCGCCACAGCAGGACACGGCGGCCCTGCGGGCTCAGCTCTCGTCTCCGGCGGTGGCCGGACGCGCGTTCACGATCGTCGGCAGCGGGATCTCGGGGCAGTCCTTCCACAGCTTCTCAAGCGTGTAGTAGGCGCGCTCCTCGTCGTGCTGCACGTGGACCACGATGTCGATGTAGTCGAGGAGGATCCAGCGTGCCTCACGGTCGCCCTCGCGGCGCACCGGCTTGGCGTCGAGCTCGCGCAGGCGCTCCTCGATGCCGTCCATGATGGACTTGACCTGGCGGTCGTTGGGCGCGGAGGCCAACAGGTAGACGTCGGTGATGCCGACGACAAGGCTGACGTCGAACGCGACGATGTCGTGTGCGAGCTTGTCGGCGGCGGCCTCTGCGGCAGCAGTGGCAAGCTCAATGGCACGGGGGGTGGCAGTCACACGAACGCTTTCTCACGACTTATAGGACGCCTTCCAGGTTCTCACACCCTGGCCGATGCTCGCCGCCCGCTGTATCCCCCCGGGGCACGCCCCCCGGACCCCCGGCCGGAAACCCGCGTCACTCCAGCCGACCAGGAGCCCTCCGTACGACGTCACACGCCCCGTGCGCAGCGGCACGGGGCGGCCCCGCGGCCGGGCCCCGCAGATCAGGACCCGGCCATACGGGAGACGCCCTACGGCTTGTAGTCAGTCCCCAGCGTCACCACGATGTCGGCCAGCGACTGCCCTTCGAGCTTGCGCACCGCGCCGTCCGGCAGTCCCAGGGCCTTGGCCACCTGTGCCGCCCCGTCCTTCCACACCTCGTCGGTGTAGAACACCGTCGAGGCGGGGCTGCGCGGCTTACCCGTGGCACCGCCCGGGATGTACGCGTAGCCGCCGTTGAGCATCTTGATCCGGGCGCTCTCCTGCGCCGTGGCGTTGCCCGAGGCCTCCTCGATCAGGATCCTGGCCGTTCCGCCGGCCTTGATTTCGCGCAGTGTGCTGCCGAGAGTGCCCCGGACCACCTGTGTCGCACCGGCGAAGTCCAGGAACCCGTTCGGCTGCACCGGCAGTCCCGCGGCCTGGACTTTGCCCGCCTTCACCGAGTTGCCCAGCGAGGCCAGCAGTTCGGCCAGCTTTGCGTCCGGCAGGGAAGGGTCGGGGACGTTCGCCAGGGCCTGCAACAGCGCCCCGACGCCCAGCGCGTCCTTGGGCGCGGACTTGAGCACCGCCTGCAGCACCCGGCCGAAGCGTTCGGCGCCCTTGGCCGCGGGCTCGCCCGGGACCCGGTACACCGCGTACGCACGGGCTGCCGCACCGTTGACCCGGGAGGGCCCGGCAGCCACGTTCACCTTGCCGTCCTTGCTCTTGACCGCGGTGTCCGCGTCAAGGTCGATCCCGCCGGCCAGTTCCACCAGGCCCTGCAGCACCGGCTCGTTGAGCGTCCACGAACCGTCGATGCGGATGCCCAGGAGGCTCGCCAGGGCGTCCCTGGAAGCTCCGGCGCCCGCATTGCCCAGAACGTCACCGAAGGGCTGCGGGCCGCCGCCGGGGGCGTCCACGACGGCGGTGGAAGGCACCGAGACCAGCGCCCCGACCTTGGCCGGGTCGTTGACGAGCACTGCGGAGGCTGACGCCTTGCCGTCGCTGCCCCGCAACTGCACCAGTACGGCCGAGTGCCCGTCGCCGCCGGCGGCAGTGGTCTTCTTCTCGCCGCCGCCGGGCCCGAAGGTGCCCCAGGCGACGTATCCGCCGACGCCGACGAGTACCAACGCGGCCGCGGCGCCCAGTGCGACGAAGCGGTTGCGCAGCGACCGGCGGCGTTCGTCGCGGCGCTCGCTCCGGGTCTCGGCGAACTTCAACCAGTCGATGACGTCTTCGGACTGCTCCGCTTCGTCGTCGACGAAGTCGAATTCGGTCTCGTCGTACGAGCCTGTTCCGGGAGTTCTGCCCGGGACGGGCGCAGCGGCCGTACGGGAGTCCTGCACGGTTCGGACCCGCTCGCTGGGAGGCTGGGAAACCCCCTGCCGGACGGCCCCGTGCCCGGAGTCGGCCGGGTGCCCGGGGCGGGTGGGCCGACCGGCGGCGGCAGGTGTGGGGATGCGGACAGAGGCGGTGCCACCGAGGCCTGCGGCGGTCCCGCTCCCGGTCAGCGGCCCCGTGCTCTGCGGCCCGGGGCCGCTGTCGTATCCCTGCTGCGGCTCCGTGCCGTACGGCCCGGGGCCGCCGTAGCCGTTGCCGTCACTGTTGCCGTAGGACCTGTCGGAGGAGCCGTCGTAGGACGTGTCAGAGGAGCCGTCGTAGGACGTGTCAGAGGACGTGTCGTAGCCGGGCTGCGGGTACTGCCCGGAGCCGTGGCCTCCAGTGCCGCCGGAGGGCCCGCTGTCATACGAACCGGAGTCGTACGAACCAGTGCCGTAAGAACCAGTGCCGTAAGAACCAGTGCCGTACGAACCGGAGTCGTACCCGGTCTGCTGCCCCGTGCCGGGCTGCTGCCCCGTGCCGGACTGCTGCCCACCGTCGTACTGCCCACCGTCGTACTGCCCGCCGTCGTACTGCCCGCCGTCGTACTGCCCGCCGTCGTACTGCCCGCCGTCGTAGGGAGCCGTGTCGTACGCGGCCCCGTACTGCCCGGGGTCGGCGTACTGCGGTTCCGGCTGCTGCTGCCCGAACGGTTGCCCGTCGTACGCCTGCTGGCCGCCCTGCGGCCCACCCTGTGGGGTCGGCGGCAGAGGCAGTGGCTGCCCGTACTCGTCGTACTGCTGCTCGTACTGCTGCTCGCCCTGGTACTGCGGACGGCCGTCAGGCCATCCGTCCCGCCGGTCGTTGCCGGTCACGACCCTCCCCGGTACAGCCCCCGCTTGCTGATGTACTGCACGATGCCGTCCGGTACCAGGTACCAGACGGGTTCACCCCGGGCCGCGCGCTCGCGGATGCCCGTGGAGGAGATGGCCAGCGCCGGCACCTCGACCAGGCTCACGCCACCCTCCGGGAAACCCGGGTCGGTCAAAGTGTGCCCCGGGCGGGTCACTCCGATGAAATGCGCGAGTTTGAACATCTCTTCGGCATTGCGCCAGGAGAAGATTTGCGCGAGTGCGTCGGCGCCGGTGATGAAGAAGTAGTCACTGGCTTCACCGTTGGCCTCGTGCAGGTCGCGCAGGGTGTCGACGGTGTACGTCTGGCCGGGGCGGTCGATGTCGACGCGGCTGACGCTGAAGGCCGGGTTGGAGGCGGTCGCGATGACCGTCATCAGATAGCGGTCCTCGGCGGGTGAGACGACCTGGCCGGTCTTCTGCCAGGGCTTGCCGGTGGGGACGAACACGACCTCGTCCAGCTCGAACAGTCCGGCGACCTCACTGGCGGCCACCAGGTGGCCGTGGTGGATGGGGTCGAACGTGCCACCCATGATGCCGACGCGGCGCTTGCGCGGGGACTGCGGAGACTGCGGTTCCATGGGCGATGAATGTAGCGGTCGCCGTGGGCACTGACACGACGAGCCCCGGATCCGCGCTGGATCCGGGGCCCGAACGTATGAACGTGGTGTGCTGGAGCGGGTGTCAGTCGCGGTTGAAACGCGTGACGATGAAGAGCAGCAGGCACAGGGTGATGAACGCGCCAAGTCCGGCTGCGAGGGGGTTGAGGCCCTCGTGCTTGCCGCCTTCGTTCGCGAGAGTGGTGAGGGCGTTCATGGCGTTCTCGCTCATCGTGATGTGAACCCTTGGGAGAGTCGGGAGCCGGTCCGGCGACCGGCGGACAGCTGCGAAGGTCATCGTACGGGGACCTCCCCGGGCCACGCGCGTCCAGGTGGCCCCGCAGGGAGGGTTGTGCCTCCTTCGGCAGCACCCGATCGTGTCTACGCTGGCGGGAAGTGCCCACGGCTGAGGGGGAACACATGACCGACATCGGTAAGCCGTCCCAGGAGCGCGTCCGGTTCGCCGGGATCTCGTCCCGGGCGTACGAACATCCGACCGATCGTTCCGCCCTGGTGGCGATGCGCCGGCTGGCCGGTTTCGACACGGTCCTCCGTCAGTTGTCGGGGATGTTGTCGGAGCGGGCGATCCGGCTGTCGTTCCTGGCCGGGGCGGTCCGCACCGGCGACACCCAGTTCCGGCCGCTGCACGGGGCCGCCCGCGACGCCGCGTACATCCTCGATCTCCCGCAGGTCCCCGAGCTGTTCGTGACGCTCGATCCGCAGCCGAACGCGATGGCGGTGGGGATGGACAGACCCTTCATCGTCGTCACGTCGGGTCTGGTCGAGCTGCTCGACGAAGATGAGATGCGTACGGTCGTGGGGCACGAGACGGGGCACATCCTGTCGGGGCACGCCGTCTACCGCACCATGCTGCTGATCCTCACCGGGTTGGCGACGACTGTCTCGGGCATCCCGCTGGGCGCCCTGGGGGTCAACGCGATCGTGGCCGCGCTGCAGGAGTGGTTCCGCAAGTCGGAGCTGTCCTGCGACCGCGCGGGGCTGCTTGTCGGGCAGGACCCGGACGTGTCCATGCGCGCCCTCATGAAGATCGCAGGCGGGTCCCGGCTGCACGAGATGAGCGTGGACGCGTTCCTGGAGCAGGCGCAGGAGTACGAAGGAGCCGGCGACCTGCGCGACAGCGTGCTCAAGCTGATGAGCCTGTTGCAGAGTTCGCACCCGTTCCCGGTCGTCCGGGTGGCCGAGTTGAAGAAGTGGGCCGACTCGCCGGACTACCGGCGGATCCTCGACGGCGACTACCCGCGCCGGGAGGACGATCCGCGCGCGTCCGTCCGCTCGGAGGCGAAGGCCTCGGCGTCCGCGTACCGCGACTCGGCCCGGAACACCGCAGACCCGTTGTTCGGTCTGCTGCGCGATGTGGCCGGCGGTGCGGCTGACATGGGGGGCAAACTGCGGGACCGGTTCGTCCCCAAGCAGCCGTCCGGCGCGAAGGAGAGCAAGGCGGGCAACGACACCAAACCGGATGAAAGCCCGTACGACGATCCTTCGGTGTGAACTCCGGCAGCAGTGCCCGGCCGGCCGGAGCCGACAGGACCGACCACCGGGGTCAACCGGTCACGTAGTCCCCGCACGACGTCCCCGGTGTCTGCCCCGTGCGGTGCGGGTCGATGCCGGGGACGGTCGGCACGGGGCCTGCGACCCGGACGAGGATCGGGCGGAACCAGCCCGCGCTGTCGGCTCCGCACGACTGGGGCCCGGCGGCGGTCCGCACCCTGCTCAGTCGCAGGTGCCCCGCGCGCAAGGTGGTGTGGTCGTTCTGGAACTCCCACAGCCGGTGCACGGTGAACCGCACCCGGTCGCCGCCGCCCCGGTCCTGGAGCGCGTACACGAACGCCGCGTCCACGGTCACCACCAGTTGACCGTCGTACGGTTCGGCGACGGTCATCCGCCCGGAGACTTTGACCCGGGGGTCGGCGATCTTGATCTGTTGCGGGTCGAAGCGGGCGGTGAACCCGGTGGCGTCGTACGTCCCGTCGCCCCGGGGCCGGTCGAGGGCCGCGAGCAACTGGACGTGCTGGACCGGTCCCAGGAGTCCGGCCGCGTTCCAGGGCCGGGCACCGGCCAGCACATCGGGGTCGAGCTGCGTCTCGGTGACGAACTCACGTGCCAGGTAGAGCGCCTCACCGACCTGCGCGGCGGAGAACCGGGCGGTCCCCAGGCTGTCCGGGTAGGCCAGGCCGGCCGCACCGTCGGCCCAGGCCGCGACGGGCGTCCCGGCGAACGCGTCGGCGGCCCCCGCCGGCACGACGTCGGGACCGGCTGCCTGGAGGGAGACCTGTTCGAGCAGCACGGGGCTGTCGGCGTACCGCACCTGCGGGGGCGGCGCGGAGCGGGCACCGAGGTACAGCGCGCTGGACATCGCGACGACGACCAGCAGGCTGAACGCGAGCAGCCGGAAGCTGTGCGCGGGCAGGCCGAGGACCCGGCGCAGTCGCCGCGGGCCCCTGCCGGTGCGCAGCCGCTCCTGAGCCGTCGGCTCATGCAGCTCGGCGGCCTGGACGAACGATTCATCGAACACGACGGCCCGGTATTCGTCCTCGCCGTCGGGCCCGCCCCCACGAAACCCTTCGGGGGGCCCATCCCGCCCGGTCATGTGTTCCATCGTAGGTCGTGGGACGTCCATCCGGATATGCCGGCCAGCCCCGTACCGACGGATCTTGACGGTAGGTCAGACTCGGCTGATCCGTCCGCATTCGCCCAGGGTGTCCACCGGCCTGTCCCGGTTGTAGGGGTCGATCGGGGCACCGGACGCGCCGCCGCCGTCCGGTGCGTAGGTCATGACTCCGTTGACTTTGACCACCGGGCCGACCAGCACTGCCTCGCGCGGATCGAAGCGGTTTACCCAGGAGGCCGGATCGTGCTCCCGGGTGGGGGTCTTGAGCGCGGTGCGCAGTGCATCCGGGGTGTCGTCGCCCGAGTCGAGCAGGTCCAGATACCTGGCCGGTTCCCCGCCGCGCAGCGTGGCCGGATCGAGGCGGCCCGCGATCATCAGGTCCCGGGTCGTCTCCAGCGCGCGCTGCACGTCCGCAGCGGTGTAGCCGGGGATTTCCTTGGCCCCGGGCAGCACGAACCCGGAGGCGTTGTCGGCGTAGCCGACAGCGGGCGAACCGTCGAACGGGCGCTCCCGGGTGGGGCCTGCGCAAGGGTCGTCCGGGGCGCTCCGGTCTGCTGACGTACGGCCCGACTCCGCTGACGTACGGCCCGACTCCGCTGACGTACGGCCCGACTCCGCTGACGTACGGCCCGACTCCGCTGACGTACGGCCCGACGTGGAATCCAGCGGGTCGGTGGTCCCCGCGCCGTTATCACTGCTCGACACGCGCGAATGCTTATCGAACTGAAGATCGATCAGATACGGGGACGACTGCGGGCTATCCGATCGTGACCGGATGTCCGTCCGCGGCCGGAGCCACGGCCCCGGCCGTTCCGGTGGCCCCTGTCGCGGCGGCGGGCGCCGACGGGACACCGCTGACCGACGACTGCGGGCCGGGGCTGGGCGGGTCTCCGTGGGACGAACCCCGGTAGACCGCCAGGACGGCCACGCCGACGACGCCGAGAGCCATCAGGAGGGCCAGGAGCCACGCCACCGGGCGGTGCCAGCGACGACGGGACCCCGCCCAGGGCTCACCCCCCTGGAAGCCGAAGAACCAGCCCTGACCGGGCGTCACATGCCCGGGGGAGGTGGAGGGTTCCCAGCCGGGCGGCAGCCCGACGCGCCAGGGGTCCTCAAGGTACGGATGGCCGATGGGGCCCAGGGCTGTGGGCGTCCTGTCCGGCGGTTTCCTGTCCGGCGGTTTCCTGTCCGGCGGTTTCCTGTCCGGCGGTTTCCTGTCCGGCGGTTTCCTGTCCGGCGGTTTCCTGTCCGTGGACGCCCGGTCCGGCGGCTCGACGACGCTGTCCGGCTCGGGGGTGCCGTCCTTCTCGACCACAGGGTCGGTGGAAACGCCCGACCGGTCCGCGGCAGCCGTCAGATGTCGTTCGCCCGCCGAAGGTTCGCAGTAGCGCGCGGCAGCGATGAAGTCGTCGTCGAACACCACAGAGGAGAGTTCTTCCTCCGTGAAGCGGTCGAAATCTGAGCCCTCGGGGAACTCGGGCCCTACCGGATCGGGCACACCAGCACACTATTACCGCGAGACCCCCACGGCATAGTGAATCAACCCGACCGGGCTGCACGGGAGCAAAACTTCCGGCCCCGGGAGGGCGGCCGGAGCCGCTCCCCGGCATGCCGCATGCCGCACACATCACCCGACCGACTGCACGGGGCAGGGCGGCCGACGCGGCCGACGCGGCCGGGGATCCACACGATCAAGCGCTCAGGCCCGGATGTGACCTTCGCCCGTCACCACGTACTTGGTGCTGGTCAGTTCCGGCAGCCCCATGGGGCCCCGGGCGTGCAGCTTCTGGGTGGAGATCCCGATCTCCGCGCCGAAACCGAACTGGGCGCCGTCGGTGAAGCGGGTGGACGCGTTGACCATCACCGCGGCAGCGTCGACCAGCGAGGTGAACTGGCGCGCAGCGCGCTGTGAGCCGGTGACGATGGCCTCGGTGTGCCCCGTGGAGTACTTCCGGATGTGCCGCACGGCGGCGTCCAGGGAAGGGACGACGGCTGCGGCGATGTCGTACGAGAGGTACTCGGTCTCCCAGTCCTCCTCGTCCGCGGGCACGACGTCGGCACTGACCTTCTGCACCGCGGCGTCGCCGTGCACGGTGACCCCCGCGGCCTTGAGGGCTTCGAGCGCCCGCGGCAGGAACGCGTCCGCGACGGCCGCGTGCACCAGGAGGGTCTCGGCGGAGTTGCACACCGAAACCCGGTGGGCCTTGGAATTCACGAGGATGTCCACGGCCATGTCGAGGTCGGCGGCCTCGTCCACATACACATGGCAGTTCCCGGTGCCGGTTTCGATCACCGGCACGGTGGAGTTTTCAACGACTGTACGGATGAGCCCCGCGCCGCCGCGCGGGATGATCACGTCGACCAGGCCCCGGGCGCGCATCAGTTCGTTCACCGAGTCGCGGGTCTCACCGGGCACGAGCTGGATCGCGTCCTCGGGCAGCCCCGCGGTGCGCAGCGCCCCACTCAGCACCTCGACCAGTTTGGTGTTCGAGTTGTACGCCGAGGAGGACCCGCGCAGGAGCACCGCGTTGCCGGACTTCAGACACAGCGCGGCGGCGTCGACGGTCACGTTGGGGCGGGCCTCGTAGATGATCCCGATGACGCCGAGGGGCACCCGGAGCTGGCGGACTTCGAGGCCGTTGGGCAGCGTGTAGCCGCGGATGACCTCCCCGACGGGGTCGGCCAGGCCGACGACGTCCCGTACGTCCGACGCGATCGCGGCGATCCGCCCGGCGTTGAGCGTGAGGCGGTCGACCACCGACTCGGCGGTGCCGGCCGCACGGGCCTTGTCCACGTCGAGCGCGTTGGCGGCGATGATCTCGCCCGCGCGGGCACCGAGTGCGTCGGCGATCGCCAGCAGCGCCGTGTCCTTGGCGCCGCGCGGCAGCGGGGCCAGCAGGGCGGCGGCTTCCCGGGCGCGGCGGGCGGACTCGATGACTGCTGACGATTCGCTCATGGCCCTGAGCTTAGTTGCGGCCCGTACCGGGTCCCGGTGAAATTCCACGGGCTGAGACACGGGGCAGGGCGGGCCGACGTGGTGCGCGGCCCCGTGCCACTTCCGCCCGCAGCCGCCCGGGGCCAGAATGCGGCCCACTTCGCATCGGTGTGGGCCGCGCGCCCCGGGCCCCGCCGTCGACCACCCGTCCACGACCGTTTCAGCCAGGACCGCTCGTCCCAGGCCGCTCATCCACGACCGTCGGGAGCACCCACGTGACAGCGCCACTCGCACCTGCCGTTCTCGCCCGCCGCCACACAGTCTCCGACCTGCTGGGCCGTACCGCCGCCCGCTTCCCGGCCAAGACCGCGATCGTCGACGGCGGGCTGCGGCAGACGTACGCCGAATTCGATCTGACCGTGACCCGTGCTGCCAACGCCTTCACCGCACGGGGCGTGGGCAAGGGTGACCGGATCCTCCTCCTCGCCCGGAATTCGCACAGCTTCGCGGTCGCCTTCTTCGCCCTCGCCCGGATCGGGGCGGTCTCCGTACCGGTCAACTTCATGCTCAGCGGCCCGGAGGTCGCCTACGTCCTGGACCACAGCGGCGCGGCCGGGATCATCGCCGGCGCGGACCTGCTGACGGTCGCCGACGAGGCGCTCGGGGAGGTGGGCCCGGAGTTGAAGGTCCGTACGGTCATCGGCTCCGTGCCGGGACCTGCGGGCTCCGTGCCCGGAAACGCCGGCCCCGTGCCCGGAAACGCCGGCCCCGTGCGGGGAACCGAGCCCTCCGCATCTGGAGCCGGGAACTCCGCAGAAGCCTCGCCAGGCCCCGTTCCTGCACCCGGTCCCCTCCCCACCGCTCTCTGGGAGCCCTTCACCGCCCTGACCTCCTACGAGGACACCACCGCACCCGACGTCGACATCCTGGACGACGATCCGGTGCAGATCATGTACACCTCCGGCACTGAATCCCGCCCCAAGGGTGCGGTGCTGACCAACCGGAACCTGGTCGCTCAGTACGCCACCGCGATCATCGACGGGGGCATGACGGCCGATGACGTGGAGATCCATGCGCTGCCGCTGTACCACTGTGCACAACTGCACTGTTTCCTAACGCCGGACGTCTACCTCGGGGCGACGTCGGTCATCCTGTCCGCGCCTGATCCGGCGACGGTCCTGGCCACTGTCGAAGCCGAACAGGTCAGCAAGCTCTTCTGCCCGCCCACTGTGTGGATTTCGCTGCTGCGGCACCCCGACTTCGACACCCGGGACCTCAGCAGCCTCCGCAAGGGCTACTACGGGGCCGCGGCCATGCCGGTGGAGGTACTCGCCGAACTGCGCCGCCGGCTCCCGGAACTCGCGTTGTACAACTTCTACGGCCAGACCGAGATGTCACCGGTCGCGACGATCCTCGGCCCGCAGGACCAGGCGCGGAAGGCGGGTTCGGCCGGCCGCCCCGGGCTGAACGTCGAGACGCGGGTGGTGGACGAGGAGGACCGCCCCGTGCCGCCCGGCACGGTGGGCGAGATCGTGCACCGTGGGCCGCATACGATGTTCGGCTACTGGAACGACCCGGAACGTACGGCGGAGGCCTTCCGGGGCGGCTGGTTCCACAGCGGCGACCTGGGTGTGTTCGACGACGAGGGATACCTGAGCATCGTCGACCGCAAGAAGGACATGGTGAAGACCGGTGGCGAGAACGTGGCCAGCCGGGAGGTGGAGGAGGCGATCCACACGCATCCCGCAGTGGCGGAGGCGGCGGTGTTCGGCATCACCCATGAGTACTGGATCGAAGCGGTGACCGCCGTGGTGGTCCTGAAGCCGGGTGAGAAGGCGTCCCCCGAGGAGATCATCGAGCACTGCCGCAGGCGCCTCGCAGGCTTCAAGACGCCGAAGTACGCGGTGATCATCGACGCGCTGCCGAAGAACCCCAGTGGCAAGATTCTCAAGCGCGAACTGCGCGACCACTACGCTGACTTGGCCCGGCAGAGCCAGCTCTGATCAACCCGGCAAGCCCTGCCCTACCGCGCCCAGGCAGGGGTGACAACAGCACCCCCGGGCAAGGACGAAACCGCAGCCCTGACCGTGGGAGCCACCACCCGTGGGAGCCACCACCCGTGGGAGCCACCACCCGTTGGAGCCACCACCCGTTGGAGCCGCAGTGAAGCCACGCAAGCGGGTCTACCCGGCCCCGAAGCCTCCAGCTCCCCCACCCGTACCGGAACGCTTCCCACCCGACGTCGACGCCGCCCTGCGCGCCGCCGGATGGTCCCCCGGGCGGGATGTCAGCGCACAGCACACCGACTGGATCCGCCGGATGAACGCGGAGCTCACAGCGCGGGGCGTGCCCGGCGAGGTGTTCCCCGGACTCGAAGCCGCCCTCGCTGAGTTCGGCGGGATCAAGGCGAAGCCAAGGGGTTCAGGTGTCACCCGCACCGGGAGCCACTTCTCCATCGGCGACAGCCCCGTCCGGGTGAACGCGCCCAGCGCCGAAGAGCTCAGGGAGTGGCTGGGCGGATTGACACTGCCCCTGGGCACCAGCGGCAGCAGTCGAAACGACTCGCAGTGGAGCCTGCTCAACATGGCCGACACGGGGGCCGTCTACCTGTTCCACCCCATCGGGGGCTACTTCTACGAAGGCGCGTCCATCGATGAGGCACTGATCAAACTCGTCCGGGATGTACGTGGAATCCCGATCGAAGATCCCCTCCCGGAGAGCTCCGCCGTCGGTCTCCCCCCGACCCTGGGTGTCCTGGAGTTCGCCGGCCGCACGCACCGCCGCCCAGGGCCCCACCATGGGCTTGGTCCGCAACTCCACCCCGTACTCAGGGAGTTCTTCGACTCCATGTGGCCCAGCAGCCGGACGCCGCACATCGGCCGGTGCGTCGAAGCCGTCCTCGTCTCCGACCGTCTCCGGGCGATGCAGGAGCACTGGGGCGACCGCCGGATGGACGACTTCTGGGCCCGGGAGTTCTTCGCTTCGGGCGCGGCCACCGTCACCGTGACCCGCGCGGGACGGGCCGATGATCCTGAACGCGGGGTGTACGAGCCTCCCTGCCGTTCCTGCGCCGCCATGCTCGCCCACTTCTGGATCGAGCCCCGCCCGCCCGCGTCGGTCATGCTCGGAACATCGTGACTCCCTGCCCCGGGCATGGTCGACGCGCTTCGACCTCCCCGGCCGGCCCCCGCCTTCCCCTTACTGGTTCCAGGACTCCCACAACGCCGCGTAAGACCCGCCCGCCGCCAACAGCTCGTCATGGCTGCCCAGTTCGGCGATCCGCCCGTCCTCCACCACCGCCACCCGGTCGGCGTCGTGCGCCGTGTGCAGCCGGTGCGCGATGGCGATGACCGTACGGCCTTCAAGCACGGCCGCGAGCGACCGCTCCAGGTGCCGGGCGGCTCGCGGGTCGATCAGCGACGTCGCCTCGTCCAGGACGAGCGTGTGCGGGTCCGCCAGTACCAGCCTCGCCAGTGCCAGTTGCTGGGCCTGCGGTGCGGTCAGCGCCGCCGCCCCGTCGTCGCCGACGACCGTGTCGAGCCCGTCCGCCAGCCCAAGGACCCAGCCGAGGGCGTCGACGGCCGCGAGAGCGGACCGTACGACGTCTTCTGGCGCGTCGGGCGCGGCGAGGCGCAGGTTCTCCCGCACGGTGCCGCGGAACACGTGGTGTTCCTGGGTGACCAGGCAGACCTGGCCGCGCAGTCCGTCCAGCGACAGGTCCACGAGCGGCACGCCGCCGACGGCGACGGTGCCCGATGTGGGCGGGTGTATGCCGGCGAGCAGTCGGCCCAGAGTGGACTTCCCGGCGCCCGACGGACCGACGACAGCTAGGCGTTCGCCGGGCCGTACGGTCAGGTTGACGCCGTGCAGGACCTCACGTCCGGGCACGTATTCGTACCGGACATCACGGACCGTCAGAAGTTGACTCTTCGGGACTTCACCGGTCAGCGTACGGTCGGCCGGCACCTCGGCGACGCCCATCAGCCGGGCCAGCGAGGCTCCGGCGACCTGGAGTTCGTCCAGCCAGTTGAGCAGCTCGTCCAACGGCGTGATCATGATCTGCAAGTACAGTGCCGCGGCGGTGACTTCACCGAGGGTCGCCCAGCCGTGCAGATAAGCCCAGCCGCCGATCGCCAGCGAGAAGGCCACCGGGGCGACGAATGACATGTCGAGCGCGGGGAACCACCACATGCGCAGCGAGAGGGTGTAGCGCTCGGCCGCGTACGATCCGGCGATGCCTTCGTCCGCGCGTCGCGCCCTTTCGTATTCGAGGCGCAGCGCCTCGACCGTACGGGCGCCTTCGACGGTTTCCGCGAGTGAGTCGGTGACCTGCGCCCAGCTGGCGTTCTCCCGCAGGTAGCCCTGCGGGGCGCGGTTGAGGTACCACCGGGTGGGCAGGACGATCAGCGGCACCACGAGCAGGGGGGCCAGCAGGAAGACGGGGTTGAGCAGCGCGAGCGCGCCGAGCGTGAGGGTGACGGTGACGATGCCGACGAGGATTGCGGGGACGGCCCGGCGGGCGGCCTTGCCCAGGGCGTCGACGTCGCGTGAGGCGCGGGTGAGCAGGTCGCCGCTGCCTGCGGCTTCCACCGTGGAGAGTGGCAGTGCGAGGACCCGTTCGATGAACTCCTCGCGGATCTCCGCGAGCAGTCCCTCACCCAACCGCCCGGCGGCCACAGCCGCTTGACGGATGATCAGGACTTGGGCGAGCAGCGCGCCGGAGATCCCGAGGGCGAGCATGTTGACGTGCCCCAGGGAGGTGCCGTCGCGCACCGCCTCCACGAGGGAGCCGAGGAGGCGCGGGGCGAGGAGCCCGGCGACTGCGGCGAGCCCGTAGAGTCCGACGGTGACGGCCAGTTCGCGCTGCCGCCGGGCGAGCAGCCGCACCGCTTGGGCGCGGACCTGCTTGCCGTCGGCGACCGGCAGCAGTGTCTGGGTGCTCACTTTTCCTCACTGCCGGGGGTCGGGCTGCCGGGGGTCGGGCTGACGGGGATCGGGCTGACGGGGATCGGGCTGGCTGCGTCGGGGCCGGTGGGGGCCGCAGGGGCAACGTCAACGTCGGCTGTACGGGTGACCAGCGCGCCGTAGCGCGGCTCGTCGGTGAGCAGGGAGCGGTGTGTGCCGGTGGCGGCGACGAGACCGTCCTCGACGTACACCACGCGGTCGCCCGCGGCCAGGAGCAGCGGGCTGGTGGTGACCACCACGGTCGTGCGGCCTTCGCGGAACTCCCGGATGCGGTGGGCGATGCGGGCTTCGGTGTGTGCGTCCACCGCGCTGGTGGGTTCGATGAGGACGAGCACCTCGGGGTCGTCCACCAGCGCCCGGACCAGCCGGAGCCGCTGCACCTGGCCGCCGGAGAAGTCCCGGCCGCGCGCGGCGGCGTGCGTGCGCAGGCCGTCGGGCAGTGCGTCGACGATGTCGTCGGCGGATGCCGTGTGCAGTGCCTTGGTCAGTGAGCCGGTGCGGTGCGGGTCGAGTTCGTCCTCCAGTGTGCCGGCGAAGAGTGCGGCCTCGTGGTGGGCGACCAAGATCGCGCGCCGGACGTCGGCGACGGCGAACCGGTCGAGTCTGACTCCGCCGTAGGTGACGTCCGCGTCGGTGTAGCGCCCGAGGCGGTCGGCGAGCGCGGGGCCGTCCCCTGGTTCGCGGCAGGCCACACAGAGGAGTTCCCCGGGGCGGACCAGCAGTCCGGAGACGCGGTCTTCGAGTGCGCCCCGGGCCGGGATCTCCACGGCTTCGGCGGGTTCGGCCACGCCCGGCTCCAGGCGCAGGATCCGGACGACCCGCCCGGCTGCGACGTGGCCCCGGACGAACTTGTCCGCGACCTCGGTCAGCGTGCCGAGCGGCCACTCCAGCATCGCCGCGTAGCCGTAGAAGGCGACCATCTGACCGACCGTCACATCGCCCTGTACGGCGAACCGCGCCGCGAGCCAGACACCGACGGACACGAACACGCCGGGGACCAGGAACTGTGCGGCCTCCAGCATCGATTCGACCTTGACGGTGCGTACGCCGGCCTGCCGTAGTTGCTGCGACTCGTGCCGGTAGCGGTCGGCGAACGTCCGCTCGCCGCCGATGCCGCGCAGGACCCGCAGGCCCGCCGCGATGTCGACGGCGCGGCCGGCCAGGCCGCCTTGGAGGTCGCGGTACGCCTGCTGGCGCCTGTGCAGCGGACGCAGCAGCAGGGAAGTGAGCCCGGTGAGGACCGGCACGCCGATCAGCACCAGGAGGCCGAGCGGCACCGACATGGCCAGGAGCATGAAGGCGATCACCATGACCGTGACGACGGCCCCGCTGCCCCGCGCGGTGACGTCCAATGCCTGGCCGAGCGCGCTGATGTCGGACGTACCGACGCCGACGATCTCGCCGGAGGAGACCTTGCGGGCCAGTGCGGCGCCGAGCCTGGAGGACTGCCTGGTCACCACCTGCACGGTGCGGTAGGCGGCGTCGAGGTAGTTCGACAGTGCGTTGCGGTGCCGCAGGATGCCGGTGGCGGCGGCGGTCACACCCAGGCCGAGGAGTGCGGCGGACCAGCCGAACAGCGCGCTTTCACTACGGGTCGTCGCCAGTGCGTCCACTGCCCGGCCGATGGCGGCCGGGAGCAGTGAGTGCGCCACCATCCAGATGGTGCCCCAGAGCATTCCGAGCAGGACGGGGTTGCGGTTGCGCGCGGCCAGCCACAGCAGGTAGCGGGTCGCGGACCGGATGTCGGGATCGCCGGGGTCGGCCACGGGGAAGGAGCGCATGGTCCGGCCACGCTATGGGGGCACCGCCGCGCGGGGCACCTGGTTTTCCCGCCCTCCGCCGCGTGGATCCTGGACAAAAGTGCCCTCAACGATCTCCAGAGGGAGCTTTTGTACATGACCTCGGCAGCTCAGAAGGGCTGAATCCGGCCCGGTGCGATCACACTCGGCGGTGTGACCTCCCCGTTGGCCCGCTGCCGGTGGGTGGCCCGGTCGACGACCTCAAGGCCGACGATCTCCCAGGGCGGCAGCCCGGCGGTGCGCCGGTGCTCCCCCCACAGCCGCAGTGCCATCGCCGCCGCGTCCTGCAGGTCGCGGGCCTGCTCCCAGTAGCGGACCTCCACGTGGTCCCCGGCGTAGCGCCCGGACATCAGGAACGGGTGCGCGTCGGCGAGTCTGCGCAGCGCGTCGCGGACGACGGCGGGCGGTTCGGGGGCGCCGGCGACCGTGAGCGTCACGTGCCACATCCGGGTCAGTTCACCGCAGCCCGCGGCCTGCACGGGGCGGGGGTCCCTGGCCCCGGGCGGGTCGGCGCCGGCGGCTCCCGGGCCTGGCATCGCCCGTGGCAAAGCCGTGTCGGGGCGGCCCCACGGGGCGTCCCTGCCAAGTTTCCGACGATCCGAACCCCGACTCGGCACCGGTCCGCCTCCCGTCACCCGGAACGCCGTCGCGGCGTCCCGTTCCCTGCCCGCCCTGTGGTGGGCCGTTCCCCTGCGGCCTGACGTGCCGAAGGTCCTCGGACAGCGCAGTGGCGCTGCGTTTCGTCCAGCGGTGCCGGGCTGGTGTCCGGCCCCGCCGCGGAGCGGTCGTGCGTTACAGCGCTCCGCCACGGTCCGACGCCCGACACCGCGGCGCGGGCCCGGGTACGGGTCAGCGGCGCAGCAGTACGAGGTCGTCGCGGTGGACGACCTCACGTTCGTACGCCGGGCCTAGCTCCCTGGCCAGGTCACGGGTGGACCGGCCGAGCAGCCCGGGAAGTTCCTTCGCATCAAAGTTGACCAGTCCGCGGGCGACCGTGTGGCCGTTTTCGTCAACCAGGTCGACCGGATCACCCGCGGTGAAGTCGCCGTCCACGCGGGAGATACCCGCCGGGAGGAGGGACATGCGGCGGGTGACGACGGCGTCGACGGCTCCGGGGTCCAGGTGCAGGCGGCCGTGTCCGGTGGTGGCGTGGGCCAGCCACAGGAGGCGGTCGGCCTGGCGTACGCCGGTGCGCCGGAAGAGGGTGCCGGTGTCCTTGCCGCCCAGCGCGTCCGAGGCGTGTGCGGCCGCGGTGAGGACGACGGGGATGCCGGCGGCGGTGGCGATCGAGGCCGCTTCGACTTTGGTGACCATGCCGCCGGTCCCGACTCCGGCTTTGCCGGCCTTGCCGATCTCGACGCCGTCGAGGTCGGCCGGGCCGCGGACTTCGGCGATGCGGGAGGTGCCCGGCCTGGAGGGGACGCCGTCGTACAGGCCGTCGATGTCGGACAGGAGGACGAGGAGGTCGGCGTGGACGAGGTGGGCGACCATGGCGGCGAGCCGGTCGTTGTCGCCGAAGCGGATCTCGTCGGTGGCGACGGTGTCGTTCTCGTTGACGACGGGCAGCGCGCCCATGTCGAGCAGTCGTTCGAGGGTCTGGTGTGCGTTGCGGTAGTGCGCCCGGCGCACGACGTCGTTGACGGTGAGCAGGACCTGCCCGACCCGGTGCCCGTAGCGGGCGAAGGACGCGGTGTAGCGGGCCATGAGGAGCCCTTGGCCGACGCTGGCGGCGGCCTGCTGGGTGGCCAGGTCCTTGGGTCGTACGGAGAGCCCGAGCGGTGCGAGTCCGGCGGCGATCGCGCCGGAGGACACCAGGACGATCTGGACGCCTTCGGCGCGTTTGGCGGCCAGGACGTCCACGAGGGCGTCGACGCGGTCCGCGTCGAGTCCGCCCGCGGCGGTCGTCAGCGACGACGAGCCGATCTTCACAACGATCCGCTTGGCGGACGTCACGTCCTCGCGCACTGTTCCAACTCCCCCTGGATCCGCCGCTGACCGGGGCCCCGGAACGATCCGGGGACCCGGTCAGCAGTGAGCACTACGGACTCTGGACTGTCAGTCCTCGATCTCGCGGTCGAACGGGTCGAACTCGGCGTACTCGGCCTCGACCGTCTTGCGGCCGTGGTACTCCGCGTCTGCCTCCAGGCGGCGCTGGGCGGCGGGGCGGGCCTGGTCCAGGCGGTGGTCCTCGCCGCGGCGGCCGAGCATCTCCGCGCCGGCGGCGATGGTCGGGTCCCAGTCGAACACGACGCCGTCGACTTCCGGGTTGCCGATGATGACCTCGGCGCCGGGGGTGGCGCCGGCCTTCCACAGCGACTCTTCGACGCCGAGGCGGGCGAGCCGGTCGGCGAGGTAGCCGACTGCCTCGTCGTTGCTGAAGTCGGTCTGCTTGACCCAGCGCTCGGGCTTGGTGCCGCGGACGAGGAAGGACTCGTTGTCGCGGGTGATCGTGAAGCCGTTGTCGTCGACCGCCATGGGGCGGAGCACGATGCGGGCGACCTCGGGCGGCGGCGCGCTGTCCCGGGCCTCCTTGACCAGCGCGGCCATCGCGAAGGAGAGCTCGCGCAGTCCCTTCCGGCTGACGGCGGAGACTTCGAAGACCTTCAGGCCGCGGGCTTCGAGCTCGGCGCGGACGATCTCGGCGAGGTCCTGGCCGTCGGGCACGTCGGTCTTGTTCAGCGCGACGATGCGGGGCCGGTCCTCGAGACCGCCGTACGCCTTCAATTCGGCCTCGATCATGTCGAGGTCGCTGATCGGGTCGCGGTCGGACTCCAGCGTGGCGCAGTCCAGCACGTGCACGAGCGCCTGGCAGCGCTCGACGTGGCGGAGGAACTCCAGGCCCAGGCCGCGGCCCTCGCTCGCGCCGGGGATCAGCCCGGGAACGTCGGCGAGGGTGTAGACGACCTCACCGGCGGTGACCACGCCCAGGTTCGGGATCAGGGTGGTGAAGGGGTAGTCGGCGATCTTCGGCCGGGCCGCGGACAGCGTCGCGATCAGTGAGGACTTCCCGGCGCTCGGGTAGCCGACGAGTGCGACGTCGGCGACCGACTTCAGTTCGAGGACGTACTCCCCGCCCTGGCCGCTCTCACCGAGCAGCGCGAAACCGGGCGCCTTGCGGCGCGGGGACGCCAGCTGCCAGTTGCCGAGGCCACCGCGGCCGCCTTCGGCCAGGACCATGGTGGTGCCGTTGCCGATGAGGTCGCCGACCTCGGTCTCGGTGCCGTCCTCGTTGATCCGCTTGACCACGGTGCCGTCCGGAACCGGCAGGATCAGGTCGATGCCGTTGGCGCCACTGCGGTGGTCGCCCGCGCCCGGCTTGCCGTTGGTGGCCTTCTGGTGCGGCGCGTGGTGGTAGTCGATCAGCGTGGTGACGTTCGGGTCGACGAAGATCGTGACGTTGCCGCCCCGGCCCCCGTTGCCGCCGTCGGGGCCGCCGAGCGGCTTGAACTTCTCACGGTGCACGGAGGAACAGCCGTGACCCCCGCTACCTGCTGCGACGTGCAGCACGACGCGGTCGACAAAGGTGGCCACGGTGTTACCTCCAACAGATCGGGCCGGGGAGGAGTCTCCCTTGGTCCCGGTATGGATCAAATGTACATAGTGCGTACGGCGGAACCTGTCCGCACAAAAATCTGAGGGTGGACCGCGCGTGACGGTCCACCCTCAGATCTAGTCAGCTATGCGTGCAACAACGTCCGTACGGAATTTACTCCGGTTGCTACCTCTCGGAGGAGCGATGAGGACGTCCGGGTACGGAGACTACTCCGCGACCGGCACGATGTTGACGACGCGACGACCGCGGGCCTTGCCGAACTCGACCGCACCGGCGGCGAGCGCGAACAGGGTGTCGTCGCCGCCGCGGCCCATGTTCAGGCCGGGGTGGAAGTGGGTGCCACGCTGGCGCACGATGATCTCACCGGCGTTGACGAGCTGGCCACCGAAACGCTTGACACCAAGTCGCTGAGAGTTGGAGTCGCGGCCGTTCCGGGTGGAAGATGCGCCTTTTTTATGTGCCATTCTTCAGCCCGCCCTTACTTGCCGGAGTTGATTGCGGTGACCTTGAGAAGCGTCAGCTGGGAACGGTGTCCCATGCGCTTCTTGTAGCCGGTCTTGTTCTTGTACTTCATGATGTTGATCTTCTTGCCCTTGGTGTGGTCGACGACCTCAGTCGCGACCTTCCACCCAGCGAGGACCCACGGGTCGCTCGTCACAGCCGAGCCGTCAACGGCAAGGAGGACTTTGAGGTCAACGGTCTCGCCGGCCGCGGCCTGGAGACGGTCTACCTCGATGACATCGCCGACGGCAACTTTAAGCTGCCGACCGCCGGCACGCACGATCGCGTACACGTGGACCTGCTTTCTTAAGATCAACGGACCTCTGATGCCAGCCCGCCCGGGCCGGGTGCTTCCAGGATTCGAAAATCCCGTACGGAAGTCCCGTGGTCACACAGGGGGCCTCCCCCGTCCGCTGCAGATCCTCAGGACCCGGCAGGTATGGGAGGTGGTTGCTCAGTGGCTTGGCGTGAAGTACGCCGAAGATAAAGGTTACGGATACCGCCCTGTCCGGGTCAAACCGGCCCCCCGCAGTGCTGCGCGGGGCCGGTCTTCACCAGGGTCAAACAGGGTTCAAACGGGAGCCGGACCGGAGTCAGGCGGTGTTCGGTACGGAACTCAGGAAGCAGAGCCCGCAGGTGCCTCACCGGCGGCGTCAGCCGCCTGCGGGGCGCCCGCCGGGCGCGTGGCCCGCCGGGAGGGCTTGCGCGGGGCCCGGGCCGCCACCTTGCGGACAGCGGGAGCCCCGGCCGCTTCCTCAGCGGGTCCGGCTGCGGCCGGGACCGTGACGACCGCTGCGACAGCGGGGGCGACGGCCGGCGCGGCCTCGACCGGGGCCGGCTCCGGCGCCTGGGCGGCCTTGACCGCCTTGCGCCGGTTCCTGACCGCCTTCTTCGCCGGAACGTCCGCGACAGGCTCCCCTGTGGACTGGGCCGCGCGCCGGGCGACCGGCGCTGCGGCCACCGTCTCGACGACCGGCACCTCGGCGGCGGCCTCGGCGTCCGCCCTGACCGCGGCCTTCTTCGCCGCCGCCTTACGGGCCCGGGTCCGCTTGGCCGGAACCGTCGGCTCCTCGAATTCTTCGAACGCTTCGACAACCGGGGTGGCGACCGGCTTGACGACCGTCTCGGTGACCGTCGCGGCCACCGGGTCCTCAAGCGACTCGACGGCCGGCGATTCGACCACGACCAGTTCGATGCCGACCGGCTCGGCGACGTCCATCACGTCGACGAACAGGGCTGCGTCCGTACCGGCGTCGGCCGTCCCGACGGCCTCGTCCTGCTGACGGCCGCCCTTGCCCTTGCGGCGGCGCTTGCCGTTGCCGTTGGACTCCGGCGCCGGCTCGTCGCCCGTGCCGTTCACAGAAGCGTGCACAGCCTCGTGCGAACCGTCCGCGCCGTGCGCGTGCGGAGCGTCCGTGCCCTCGGAACCGTGCGAACCGTTCGAACCGTTCGAACCGTTCGAACCGTTCGGCGACTTGTCGCCGTTGCCCTTGGGCGGCTCGACCAGGTTCATGTGGACGAGCACGCCGCGGCCGTTGCAGAGGTGGCAGGTCTCCGAGAAGGACTCAAGGAGGCCCTGGCCGACCCGCTTGCGGGTCATCTGCACCAGGCCGAGCGAGGTGACCTCGGCCACCTGGTGCTTGGTGCGGTCCCGGCCGAGCGCCTCGATGAGGCGGCGCAGCACGAGGTCGCGGTTGGACTCCAGGACCATGTCGATGAAGTCGACGACGATGATGCCGCCGAGGTCCCGCAGCCGCAGCTGGCGGACGATCTCCTCGGCCGCCTCCAGGTTGTTGCGGGTGACGGTCTCTTCGAGGTTGCCGCCCTGCCCGGTGAACTTCCCGGTGTTGACGTCGACCACGATCATGGCCTCGGTGCGGTCGATGACCAGCGAGCCGCCGGAGGGCAGCCAGACCTTGCGGTCCAGTGCCTTCATCAGCTGCTCGTCGATGCGGTAGGTCGAGAAGACGTCAACCTCACTGGTCCACCGGGACAGGCGCGGGGCCAGGTCCGGGGCGACCTGCGTGACGTATCTCTGGATCTCCTGCCAGGCCTCGTCACCGGAGACGATGAGCTTGGAGAAGTCCTCGTTGAAGATGTCGCGGACGACGCGGGTGCGCATCTCCGGCTCGCCGTAGACGAGCGCGGGCACCGACGAGGTGATCATCTGCGACTTGCGCTTGATCTCTTCGTACTGCGCGTGCAGGCGTTCGACGTCGCGGGCCAGGTCGGTCTCCGAGGCGCCCTCGGCGGCGGTCCGGACGATCACGCCGGCGTCGTCGGGGACGATCTTCTTGAGGATCGACTTGAGGCGGGCGCGCTCGATGTCCGGCAGCTTGCGGCTGATGCCGGTCATGCTGCCTTCGGGCACGTAGACCAGGTAGCGGCCCGGGAGCGAGATCTGGCCGGTCAGGCGGGCGCCCTTGTGGCCGATCGGGTCCTTGGTGACCTGCACGAGCACGGTCTGGCCCGGCTTGAGCACCGACTCGATGCGACGCGGTCCGTTGCCGCCGAAGCTGACCTCACCGGCGTACAGGACCGCGTTGCGGCCCTTGCCGATGTCGACGAACGCGGCCTCCATCGACGGCAGGACGTTCTGCACCTTGCCCAGGTACACGTTGCCGACGTACGAGGAGGACTGCTCCTTGTTGACGTAGTGCTCGACGAGCACGTCGTCTTCGAGGACGCCGATCTGGGTGCGCTCGCCGGACTGGCGGACGACCATGATGCGCTCGACCGCCTCACGGCGGGCCAGGAACTCGGCCTCGGTGACGATCGGCACCCGGCGACGGCCGGCTTCGCGGCCCTCGCGGCGGCGGACCTTCTTGGCCTCAAGCCGGGTCGAACCCTTGATCGAGGTCACACCGTCTTCGGACATGTTGTCCGAGGCGGCGGAGTCACTGTGTGCGGCGTCACCGTTGCGGCCCCGGCCCTTGCGGGTGGTCTCGCGGGGCTCGCGGACCTTGACGACCGTGCGCTCGGGGTCGTCGGCGGCCGGGACCTCGTCGTCGACACCCGTGCGGCGACGGCGACGGCGGCGACGGCGGCTGGAGGCCGAGCCCGACTCGTCGTCGTCGTCCTCGTCGTCCGAGTCGTCCTCGACGGCGTGCGTGTCCTCGTCGGCGGGTTCGGTGGAAAGCGGCGCCGGGTCCGGAGAGTGCGTCGCACCGGTGGGCTCGTCCGCGCCGTCCTCGTCGTCTTCGTCCTGGTGGTCGGCACCGTCGGCGCGGGTGCGGCGGCGTCGTCCCCCACGGCGGCGGCGACGGCGGCGGTCGTTGCCGTCCTCGTCGTCGTCCTCGTCGTCCGCGAAGCCTTCGGCGTCGGAGTCGGTGTCGGACTCCGGCTCGGCCGGAGGCTCAGCGACCACGGGGACTGCGACCGTCTCGTCGTCCTCGTTGACCTCAAGGGTGAACGGCGCGGCGAGCCGGCTGCGGCGGGCCCGGCGGCGGCGGCTGCCGCCGCGGGCGTCGTCGTCCGGTGCGTCGTCCTCGTCCTGCGCGTCGACCGGCGCGGGTGCGGCGGGCGCGGTCGGCGGAGAGAAGACAGGTGCCTGCGGAGCCTGGAACAGCGGCTGGAACACGGGGCGACGGGCGGCCCGGGGCGCGCGCGCGGGGGGTTCTTCGACCGGGGCCGGTGCGGCCTGCGGGTCTTCTTCCACGATCACTTCGATCACCGCTACGGGTGCGTCGAACGGGACAGTGCCGAACAGCGTCTCTTCAGTGGCGACCGGCTCGTCAGCGGTCGTCACCTCCGTGGCGGGCTCGACGGTCTTCGCGGCGCGCTTGCGGGTGCGCCGGGCGGGGCGCTCGGCGACCGGCTCGGGCGCGGCCTCGGCCGGGGGCTCTTCGACCACGACGGCTTCAGGACCGGGCGCGGCTTCGGCGACCTTCTTGCGGGTACGGCGGCGCTTGGGTGCCTCGTCCTGCGCGGGTTCGGCCTCAACAACGGCCTGCGCGGCTTCGGCGACGGCCGGGGCGGCTGCCTCGACCAGCACCGGCTCCGCGGCCACGGCCGGGGCCGACGCCTTGCGGGTCGCCCGGCGGCGCGGGGTCTTGGCCGGGGCTGCCTCGGTGACCTCGGGGGTCGCCGCAGGAGCGGTCGGTTCTTCGTGTACGGCCGCCGGGGTGACCGGCTGGCCGGCCGCTGCTGTGGCCGGGGCCGGGTCCGGCTGCGGCGGGCCCGCGGGGCGGGACGCCGCCCGGCGGCGCCGCTTCGGGGCAGCAGGGGGTTCGGAATCAGTAGGTGTCAAGGGGGCGGCGTCCGGCGCCGTCCCGTTCGACTCGTTCTCGAGCATGCGGGTGTCGTCTCCCGTCGTGCTTCCGGGCGCTCCGGTTGACGGGCGCCGCACAGAAGCTGGTTTCACTCACAGGTCCCACTGCACGTCTGGCGGCGGCACCGGTGAAAGTCTGTCGGTTAGTGCCCCGGGTCGTTCGGTCGTCACCGGTTCGAGGCTTCAACGACTGTTCCGCCGGGCCGCCGCGCTAAAAGCTGTGCGCAGCAGTCCCCTGAGTGGTCAGGAGGTTGCGCGATCGGCTGCGAGCGGGTCGGACACCGTCCCGGTCGCGGGGTCGAGCGGCCCCTGTGCCAGCCGCGTCACCGAAGGCGGTGCGGGCGGTACGAGGTCGGCGACCAGCCGGAGGCCGGACAGAACGTCGTCGGGTCGTACAGCGGGTGTGGTGTGCCGTACAACCAGTCGCAGTATCGCACAGGCACCGCCGTCGGGCCCATCAACCGTCGAGTGACCTGCGTCAACCGTCGGTGCGTCGACCACTTCGAGGACCGCCACGGCGGCTCTGGCGTCGAACTTCCGCAGGCCGTTCTTGCCCATGCGTTCGACTTCGACGACTGAAGCCGCATTGAAGGTCGCCACGGCCTTGCGCGTGTCGTCGGGGGTGAGCCCGGCCAGACGCAGCTCCCAGACCGAGGCCTCCAGGCGCTCGGGGAGGTTGCCGCCGTGGCATTCGACGACTTCGAGCACGTCGAGGCCGGGGGGCAGCGACTCGTCGAGCTTGAGCCGCAGTTCCTCGGGGTCGAGCACCCTGGTGACGGCGATCTCGAGGTACTCGGCTTCGGAGGCCACGCCCGTGGGTGCGGCACCGGCGTAGCTGACCTTGGGGTGCGGGGTGAAACCGGCCGAGTAGGCCATCGGCACTTCGGCGCGGCGCAGGGCCCGCTCGAGTGCGCGCTGGAAGTCGCGGTGGCTGGAGAAGCGCAGCCGTCCGCGTTTGGCGTAGCGGAGCCTCAGCTTCTGGACCGCGGGCGCCGGGGGCGGCCCGTCGGGCGTACGTTTCGCCAGTTGAACTCAGTCCTTCAGACAAGTCGCCGCGAGGAATGGGGCGAGCCGGGGGCTTTCTTCTGCCCGCAGGATATCCCGCGCCCGCCGTCCCGCTTCAGCCGCCGGACCCGGCCCCGAACGCAGCCTCGATCCCGGCCTCGATGCCAGCCTTGATCCCGGCCTTGATCCCGGCCACTGGCCTCAGCCGCCGAACAGGGCCCGCAGCACCGTGCCCACCGCGCGTCCGACCGGGGCGACGAAGGTGCGCCACACCCAGGCGACGGGAACCGCGACCAGCACCCGGAACACCCAGGAGACCGCGTGCCCGACCGGGGTGAGGAGGTTCCGGTAGACCCAGGCCAGGGGCCGGACGATCAGGAAGTTCAGCACGATCGTGGAGATCCGCCAGGCGAAGCGCAGCGCGTCCCACAGGGCCCGGCAGACCGGCACGAGGATCTGGTGGATCAGCCAGGTCAGCGGGATGAAGATCAGGTATTCGAGCGGCTTGAGGATCAGCCAGGTCAGCAGGAAGAGCAGGCCGAGCCACAAAGGACGCAGGAGACAGAGCCACAGGAACCGGCCCACCGGTTCCAGGATGTACTTCCAGGTCATCCGCCCGAGCCAGCCGACCGCGCGCAGGACCGGCCACAGGAGCCAGTCCCACAGCAGGATCTTCAGGCCCTTGAGTACGGGGAACAGCAGCCAGTTCCACAGCGCGAGCCCGATGGGCTTGAGGAACCAGTCCCACAGGAGGGTCTTCACCCCCCGGCCGATCAGGCAGAGCAGCTCCCACAACAGCCGCAGCGGCACGACCACGATGACCGCGATGATCTTCGCCGGCCAGTAGACGACGCTGTAGAGACAGCCTTTAGGTGGCTCGTGGACGTACGGATTCTGCTGTTCAGGCTGCATCCTGTGTCCCCCGGTGACTACGGCGCGATTCGGGCGAACTGTACGCGCCTCCCCCGGGCGTACACGCGGCCGATCCTCAGAAGGTTCCCGGCGGCATCAGCCAGCGCACCGGCTGACCTGTGAGGTCAGCGACCGTGTCGAAGTCCCGGTCATAGTGCAGGACGGTCAGACCGCGGGCCTTCGCTGTGACTGCGAGCTGCAGGTCCACCACTCCGGCCGACCGGTGCTGGCTCTTCTCCGCGAGTTCCGCCTGAAGGCCCAGGACCTGGGTGCCCACGTCGTCAGGCACCGGAACCCAGGTGTACAGATCCGCGAGGGTCTCTTTCACCGCGCGGTATTCGCTACGCGACCGTGCTGAGTAGAGGATCTCCGCCTCCGTCGGCCAACAAAGCCCGATCCGCCCTTGCAGAAGGACTTCCCGCCAGACGACCAGAGCCTCAGGCCTGTTGAGTCGTTTGTACGCCGACTTGTCGATCAAGTAGTGCTCGACGCCTACCACTCAGCGCCACACCTCTTCCTCGAATCCAGGCTCGCGCATCTTGTCGAAAGCGCCGTCCTCCGCAAGCCGGAGCTGCTTCTCCAGCGCCAGTTCGCGGCGTAGCCGCGCTCCCGCAGCCACAAGCGCGGCGTTGACGGTGTCCTTCTTGGTCTTCGTGCCGAGGGCCTTAGCGGCAAGATCCAGAGCTGCGTCGTCTATATCGATGACCGTCTTGGACATGAAGCATCACCCAATCACTAGGTCTAGATATATCCAAACTGCCCGGCGGCGTAAATATATCATCGCCAAGTCAATGAGCCAGCCGCACAGCTACCGTTTCCTTCAGGAACGCCAAAGGCCCAGGTGACACAGCAGAACTGCATCACCCGGGCCCTCGTTATTCGTATATACGACCTACTGTTTGACCACCGTCAGCGGCAGCAGTGTCCGCCCCGTCGGGCCGATCTGGATGTCGAGGTCCAGCTGCGGGCACACGCCGCAGTCGAAGCACGGGTCCCAGCGGCAGTCCTCGACCTCGACCTCGTCGAGGGAGTCCTGCCAGTCGTCCCACAGCCAGTCCTTGTCGAGGCCGGAGTCGAGGTGGTCCCAGGGCAGGACCTCCTCCTGGAGGCGCTCGCGGGTGGTGTACCACCAGATGTCGACGGGGGTGTCGGCGAAGGCCGCCTCGGCGCAGGCCATCCACTGGTCGTAGGAGAAGTGCTCGGACCAGCCGTCGAACCGGCCGCCGTCCTCCCAGACCTTGCGGATGACCTTGCCGACCCGGCGGTCGCCGCGGGACAGCAGGCCTTCGATGAGGCCGGGCTTGCCGTCGTGGTAGCGGAAGCCGATGGCCTTGCCGTACTGCCGGTCCTTGCGGATCTCGTCGCGCAGCTTGTGCAGCCGGGCGTCGGTGCTGTCCGGGTCGAGCTGCGGCGCCCACTGGAACGGCGTGTGCGGCTTCGGCACGAAGCCGCCGATGCTCACGGTGCAGCGGATGTCGCGGTTGCCGGAGACCTCGCGCCCCTTGGCGATGACCTTCTTGGCCATCGCCGCGATCTCCATGACGTCTTCGTCGGTCTCGGTGGGCAGCCCGACCATGAAGTAGAGCTTCACCTGCCGCCAGCCGTTCCCGTACGCCGTCGCGACGGTCCGGATCAGGTCCTCTTCGCTGACCATCTTGTTGATGACCTTGCGCAGGCGCTCGCTGCCGCCCTCGGGGGCGAACGTCAGCCCGGAGCGGCGGCCGTTGCGGGTCAGTTCGTTGGCCAGGTCGATGTTGAACGCGTCGACGCGGGTCGACGGCAGCGACAGGCCGACTTTGTCCTCGGTGTAGCGGTCCGCGAGGCCCTTGGCGATCTCGGCGATCTCGGAGTGATCCGCGGAGGAGAGGCTGAGGAGACCGACCTCTTCAAAGCCGGTCGCCTTCAGCCCCCTCTCGACCATCTCGCCGATGCCGGTGATGCTTCGCTCCCGCACGGGACGCGTGATCATGCCGGCCTGGCAGAAACGGCAACCGCGGGTGCAGCCGCGGAAGATTTCTACGGACATCCGCTCGTGCACGGTCTCCGCGAGGGGGACCAGCGGCTGCTTGGGGTAGGGCCATTCGTCGAGGTCCATGACCGTGTGCTTGGAGATCCGCCACGGCACACCGGACCGGTTCGGGGCGACGCGCTGGATGCGGCCGTCGTCGAGGTAGTCCACATCGTAGAACCTCGGCACGTAGACCTGGCCGGTTACGGCAAGCCTGTACAGAACCTCTTCGCGTCCGCCGGGGCGGCCTTCGGCCTTCCAGGCCCGCACGATGTCGGTGATCATCAGGACGGCCTGCTCGCCGTCGCCGACGACCACGCAGTCCATGAAGTCCGCGACCGGCTCGGGGTTGAACGCCGCGTGCCCGCCCATGAGCACGATCGGGTCGTCGATCGTACGGTCCTTGGCCTCGATGGGGATACCGGCCAGGTCCAGGGCGTTGAGCATGTTCGTGTAGCCCAGCTCCGTGGAGAAGCTGATGCCGAACACGTCGAAGTCGCGCACCGGGCGGTGCGCGTCCACGGTGAACTGGGGTACGGAGTGCTCACGCATGAGCTTCTCCAGGTCCTGCCAGACCGCGTAGGTGCGCTCGGCCAGCACGTCCTTGAGCTCGTTGAGGACCTCGTACAGGATCATGACGCCCTGGTTGGGCAGCCCGACCTCGTACGCGTCGGGGTACATCAGCACCCAGCGGACGGCGGCCTCATCCCAGTCCTTGATGGTGGAGTTGAGTTCGCCGCCGACGTACTGGATCGGCTTCTGCACCAGCGGCAGCAGCGGTTCCAAACGGGGGAACAAAGACTCGACGGGCATGGAATGCCACCTTCCAGGGGCGGGGGTTCTGCACAACCGGCCCCGGAGCGGATAAGCGGACCTCCGGGACATCAGGGAGATTCAGCCCCCCAGGATATCCCCAACCCGGCCCGACACGTCCCGCCCGCGTACGGCGCCCTTTGTGCGTGCGCGAAGATGGGGACCCGTCGATCACCTCTCCAGGTACGCCGACCGCCTCTCCAGGAACGTCGACCGCCCCGCCAGGAAAGGAGTTCCACCCCATGAGCGTGCCGACCGCCTCAGCAGCGGAGGCCCTTGCGGCCGTTCCTGAACCGCCGTCCCCAGGGGCCCGCCGGCGCTCTCAGATCACCTGGTGGAACCGGTCGATCGCCCTCGTGAGCGCGATCCTGATGCTCGTCCTCGGCTATCACCTGCGGTGGATCTGTGACGATGCGCTGATCTTCACCCGCACCGTACGGGAGATCCTGGTCGGCAACGGCCCGGTGTACTCCCCCGGGGAGCGCGCCGAGGCGTCCACCAGCACGTTGTGGCAGTGGCTGCTCGTCCTGTGCGGGTTCGTCAGCGGTAAAGAGGACACTTCGGGCATCGCGTGGGTCCTCGGTCTGCTCCTGTCGGCGGCCGGTGTCGCCGTCGCGGTCGACGCGACCAGGCGGCTGCACAGCGCGCTGTCCGCCGGCAGGATCCTCCTCCCCTTCGGCGTCCTGGTGCTGCTGGCCCTGCGCCCCGTGTGGGAGTACGCCACCTCAGGGCTGGAGACCGGCCTCGGCACCTTCTGGACGGCCTCGTGCTGGTGGCTGCTCGTCAGACTGCGGCAGCGCTACGGCCGCCGTCTGCTTCTCACGTCCTGCTTCGTCTTCGGCCTGGGTCCCCTCGTACGGCCCGACCTGGCCATCGTCAGCGTGGTGTTCCTCGCCTCGACGTGGCTGATCGTCCGCCCGTCCTGGAAGCTGACCGCCGTGGGCGCGGCGGCGACCGGCGCGCTGCCGGTCGCGTACGAGATCTTCCGGATGGGCTACTACGGGATCGTCTTCCCGATGCCGGCGCTGACCAAGGAGGCCGGCTCCTCGCTGTGGGCACGTGGCGGGGACTACGCAGCCGACTTCGCCGGCCCGTACTGGCTCTGGCTTCCGCTGCTCGCCGTCGCGGTCGCCCTGTTCGCCCTCGGCTACGGACTGCGCCGCACCACCAAGGACCTGGTCGTCCTGCTGACGCCGGTCGTGGCCGGGCTGCTCCTGATCCTGTACGTGATGAAGGTCGGCGGCGACTACATGCACGCGCGCATGCTGCTGCCCCCGCTGTTCCTCCTGCTGATCCCCGTCTCGGTCGTCCCATTCACACGTGGTGTGCTGCCGCTGGTCACCGCCGGAACACTTGTGTGGGCGGTGGTGTGCGGTCTGACGCTGCGGGTTTCGTACGCCCCGGACGACATCGCGATCGACGACGAACGGGCCTACTACGCGGGTTTCACCCGCAACTCCCACCCCGTGGACGCCGAGGACTACCGGTTCACCCAGGAGCACCTGCGCCTGACGATCAACGAGGAGCTCGCCGCGGGACGGCGCTCACTGATCTACTTCGGACCGCAGTTCGCGGACAAGGTCGTCGTTCCGCTCAGCCCGGAGCACAAGGAACCGGTCGCCGTGATCGGCATCTTCCTGGGCGTGGTCGGCGTGATCACGCCCGTCGACGGCCGGGTGGTCGACTTCTGGGGCCTGGTCAATCCGGTCGGCTCCCGCCTGGAATACCCCGTCGGCAAGCCCGGCCACTCGAAGCCACTGCCACACACGTGGATGCTCGCGGACTACGCCGACCCGGCGGCCCCGGTCAGCCCGTTCGGCAGTTTCTACCAGCCCCAGCCGGTGACCCCCGAGGCTGTGGCCGCGGCACGGCACGCACTGTCCTGCGGTGACCTCAAGGAACTTCAGGACTCCGTACGGGAACCTATGAGCGCCGGACGCTTCTGGAAAAACCTCACCGGGGCCTGGTCCCGCACACAGCTGCGAATCCCGCCGGACCCGTTCGCGGCGGAGAAGAAGTTCTGCGGGAGCTGACCCGGCACGTCAGTTGACCCGTACGCGATGATCACGGGTTTTCCACGCTTCAGTTCACCGTGGAGCGTGGGAACCCGTGACCACCGGACGGAAAGACTCCAGAACAGGCCCTAGAGCCCGTGCTTGAAGCTCGCCCCGCGCATGTGCACCGACTGCAGCAGTCCGATCGCGATCCATATGGCGAACATCGACGAACCGCCGTACGACACAAAGGGCAGTGGCAGCCCGGCCACCGGCATGATGCCGATGTTCATGCCGATGTTCTCGAACGTCTGGAAGGCCAGCCAGGACACGACGCCCACAGCGATGATCGTGCCGTAGAGGTCGTCCGACTTGGCGGCGATCCGCAGGCCCCGCCACATGAGCACGGCGAACAGGCTGAGGATGACCCCGCAGCCCACGAAACCCAGTTCCTCACCGGCCACCGAGAAGATGAAGTCGGTCTGCTGCTCGGGCACGAACTGGCCGCTGGTCTGCTGCCCCTGGCCGAGCCCCTGGCCGGTCAGTCCCCCGGCGCCGATGGCCAGGCCGGCCTGCTTGAGGTTGTACCCGGCGCCCTGCGGGTCCAGATCGGGGTTCGCGAAAACCGCGAACCGGTTGATCTGGTACGGCGAGAGCAGGCCCAGCTTCCAGATCGCGACCGAGCCGACCACCGCGAGCAGGATCAGGCCCACGACCCACCAGATGCGGGCTCCCGAGGCGAGCAGCACCCCGAGCACGATCACACCGATGACCATGATGGTGCCCATGTCGGGCATCAGCAGGATGCAGCCGATCGGCACTCCGGCGACCAGCAGCGCGATGAGGACCAGTTTGTTCGTGGGCGCGTCTGCCTCACCGGCGTCCACCCGCTCGGCGAGCAGCATCGCCATCGCCAGGATCACCGCGATCTTCGCGAACTCACCGGCCTGGATGGAGAACCCGCCGCCGAGGACGATCCACGCCTTCTGGCCGTTGATCTCGCTGCCGATGACCAGCGTGGCCATCAGCAGGCCGAGCGCCGCGACGCAGACGAACGGGACGAAGGCCCGCAGCCGGCGGTGGCCGACAGCCGCGGTCAGGGTGAAGAGCACCAGGCCGATGCACAGGTTGAGCAGGTGCTTCTTCAGGAACGCGTTCGGGTCCCCGCCGGTCAGGCCGGTGCGGCCCTTGGTCGCCGACCACACCAGCACCGCGCCGACCAGGGACAGTGAGAACGCCGAGCCGAACAGTATCCAGTCCAGGCGGCGCGCGGGCGCGTCACCGCGGATCAGCCGCCTGGTCGTGGAGACCCGTGGGGTGAACGCCGCGGAGAACTTGCCCAGGTCGGGCTGGCGGTAGGCCGAAGGCTTGCTGGTGCCGAGTTTGAGATTCACTGCGTACGGCCTCCTCGGTAGGCGGTCCGCTCGGGCGGCAGCGCGGCAAGTCGCGTGAGCCCCAGGGGGTCACCCGAAGCCGGGCCGCCCCCGGAGACCGGGTACGCGGCGGGCTTGATGCTGCCGTCGGCGTTGAACACGGGGAGCGCGGTCGGCGGGTGCGGCAGGACGGCCGCCTCCGGCACGTACTTGCCCTTGTCGTCCACGCCGAGCAGCGCCTCGTAGATCTTCTTCACCGACGGACCCGAAGTGCCGGAGCCGGTGCCGCCGTGGCTGACCATCATCACGACCGCGTACTGCGCGTCGTTGGCCGGGCCCATCGTGGCGAACCACGATGTGGACTGCTGACCCTCCACCGACGCGGTGCCGGTCTTGGCTCCTATCGGCAGCTTGTCCATCGGCCAGTTGCCGCCGAACACACCCGCCGCGGTGCCGTTGTTCGAGACGCTGACCAGGGCCTTCTGGAGGTATTCAAGGGTGTCAGCGCTTATCGGCAGCTTGCCCTGGACCTCGGGCTTGATCTCGCGGACCAGCTTGCCGTCCGGACCCACTATGGCCTTCCCGATGGACGGCTTGTAGACGGTGCCGCCGTTGGCGATCGCCGCGTAGACCCGGGCCATCTGGAGGGGGGTGACGAGTGTGTCGCCCTGCCCGATCGCGGTGGTGACCGACTCGCCGGGCTTGAACTGCCAGCCGTCCACGCAGTTCTCCCGCGAGACCTGATCAGTCCGTTTGCACCAGGTGTCCTTGTTCTGCTCCCAGTCCTTCTTCCGGTAGGCGCGGTCGATGATCCGGCCGGCGGCCTCGCCGGGCAGGTCGATGCCGGTCTTCGAACCCAGTCCGTACGCCCTGGCCATGGTGGCCAGCGCCTCCTTCGGGTTCTTGCCGTTGATCCCGCCGTCCTTCTGCCACATTTTGTAGCCGAGGCCGTAGAACACCGTGTTGCAGGACACTTCGAGGGCGCGCTGCAGGGAGATGTCCCCGTAGCCCTTCGACTCCAGGTTGTGGAAGTTCATGTTGCCCACGGCGATGTCCGAGGTGCAGGGGTAATTCGACTTGCTGGAGAAGCCGTCCTCAAGCGCCGCCGACGACGTGACCACCTTGAAGATCGAGCCGGGGGCGAACTGCCCCTGGGTGGCCCGGGAGATCATCGGGACCCCGGCCTTCTGGTCGCTGAGCAGTTGGTAGTCCTGCTGCGAGATACCGCCGATCCACACGTTCGGGTCGAAGGTCGGGGCGGAGGCCATCGCGACGATCCGGCCGGTCTTGACGTCCATGACCACGGCCGCGCCGGAGTCGGCGGTGAACTTCTTGCCGGTGTTCGTGTCGGTCAGCCCGCGGGCGCGTTCGAGCGCGGCCTGCAACTGGTCCTCGGTGACCTTCTGGATCCTTGAGTCGATGCTGGTCACGAGGTTGTTGCCGGGCACCGGAGCGTTCTGCCCGGCGACTCCGGTGACCCGCCCGAGGTGGTCCACTGCCAGCTGGGTGATGCCGCTCTGACCGCGGAGGTCAGTGTCGTACGTGCGTTCAAGCCCGGAACGGCCGATCTCGTCGCTGCGCTGGAGGACGTCCTTGCCGGCCCTCTTCTGCTCCGTCAGTTCCTCGTCGCTGACCGGCGACAGGTAGCCGAGCATGTGCGCGGCGTTGGTCCCGTCGGGTGCCGGGAACTGGCGCACCGCGGTGGGTTCGGCGGTGACTCCGGGGAACTGCTCCCGGTGCTCCATGATCTGCAGGGCCTGCTCGGTGGTGGCGTTGTCGGTCACCGGGATCGGCTGGTACGGCGAGCCGTTCCAGCACGGCTTCGGGACGTCCCTGGCACACAGCCGGACCCGCGACTTGACCTGGTCGGCGGGCAGTTTCAGCACCTCGGCGAGCCGGGTGAGCACCGCGTTGCCGCGGTCGGGCATGCGCATCACGTCGGTCCGGCTGACCGACACCACCAGGGCGGTGCGGTTGTTGACCAGCGGGCGGCCCCGGTCGTCCAGGATCTGACCCCGTACGGCCTGGGTGACGACTTTCCTGACCTGGTTCTGGTTGGCCGCGGCGGCGTAGTGGTCGCCTTCGCGGATCTGCAGGAACCACAGCCGCCCGAACAGGGTGAGGATCAGGGACAGGACGAGCACCTGCAGCACGATCATGCGCAGCCGTACGCCGTGTGCGCCGTCACCACGCGACCGGCCGGCGTTGGCGAGGCTCGGCATCATGGTCGGGGGACCCCATTTCGTACGTGGAACAGTTCTTCAAAGACTGGTGCTGTTCAAAGCTCGGTTGTTCACATGCTCAGTTGCTCACATGCTCGGTTGCTCACATGCTCAGTTGCTCACATGCTCAGCAGCGGCTGCGGGTCGGCCCGCCGGGACAGGTGGGTGACCAGGGGGACGACGAACGGCGCGAGGATCACGTCGTAGAGCACGGCGGTGAGCAGCAGTTTGCCGAGTCCGGCGTGCCGGGCCGCGGTGTCGCCGACGAGTGAGCCGACCCCCGCGTAGAGCACGGTGGTGACGGCGGCGGCGACCAGCACGATGCCGATGATCCCCAGCACGGAGCGGCGGGAGCGGTCGGCGAACAGCCCGGCCGCGTAGCCGGCGACGCACAGCACGAAGGCGTAGCGTCCGGCGGCGTGGTCGGCGGGCGGGGCGAGGTCGGCGCACAGTCCGGCGGCGAAGCCGACTCCCGCGCCGAAGGCCGGACCGTACGTCAGGGCCATGCCCAGGACGATGAGCATCAGCAGGTCCGGGGCGGAGCCCGGGAGGCCGAGGCGGGCGAACACACTGACCTGGAGTACCAGGCCGATGAAGATCGCGACGATGGCGAAGAGCACACGGGACACGCGCACAGGTCAGTCCCTTCCGGCGTTGGTCTGGCCGGTGGCGGCTGGTCCGGCGGCTCTGTTGTTGGCATCGGAGGTGTCGGCGGGTCTGCCGGCCGGGACTGCGGCGTTGTTCTTGTCTGTGTTCTTGTCGGTCTTGTCAGTCTTATCGGTCTTGTCGGTCTTGCTGCCTGCCTTGTTCGTCTTGTCGTCCTTGCCCGGGTCCTTCTTCTCCTCGGGTGCGGGCGGAGTGACGGCCACGGGGGCTGTCGTCGCGGCGGGCGGCGGGGGAAGTACGGCGTCGCGCGGGTTGGTGCGCGGCGGTTCGACCACCACACCGACCGTGTCGAGCGCGGTGAACCGGACGTACGGCTTGACCTGGACGGTGCGGGTCAGCGAGCCGGGGGTGGAGGCGACTTCGCTGACCTCGCCGACGGGGACGCCGGGCACGAACGGCTTGGCGGCCTCGGAGCCGAAGGAGACCAGGCGGTCGCCCTTCTTCACCTGGGCCTGGCCGTTGAGGAGCTGGAGTTTGAGCGGGCCTTCGCCCTGCCCGGTGGTGATCCCTATCTCCATGGACCCGGCCATGCGCGTCCCGACCGAGAAGGAGGGGTCGACGGCGAGCAGCACGGTGGAGGTGAGCGGACCGACGAGGGTGATCCGGCCGACGAGTCCGTCGCCGTTGAGCACGGTCATGTCGGGTTTGACGCCGTCGCGGGTGCCGACGTCGAGGGTCACGGTCCAGGAGAAGCCCTGGGCGGGTCCGACGGCGATCACCCGGGCGGGCTTGATCTTGTACTGTCCGGCGGCGGCGACCCGGAGCAGCTTGTCCAGTTCGCCAGCCCGGTTGCGGTCCAGCTGGGTGTCGGCGATCTGCTGGCGCAGCCTGGCGTTCTCGTCCTTCAGGCGCTTGCGTTCGTCCTTGGACCCGCCCGCGTCCTTGACCGCGCCGACCGCGCGTCCGACCGGGTCGACGGCGGCGGCGACGCCGCGTTCGGCCGGTCCGAAGACGGCGGAGGCGGCGGTCCGCAACGGCGAGACCGGGGAGTCGTCACCACCGCGGATGTCCACGGTGATCAGGGCGAAGGAGATCGCGAGCAGCAGCACGAGCACGATCCGGCTGTGGCGGGAGTCTCTCACGGTGCGCGCTGGGCCCCTTCCGCTGCTTCATCGCAGCACATCAGCATCACAAGTTTCAGTCCTGCGGCGGGTCAGCGTCCTACGCAGTGACACGCAGTGATAACGCTGTGTGCCGCCGCGGGGGTACGGACGGGCAGCGCCGGCATCTGGCGGGTCCGGCTTGGACCGAGCCGATGCCAGCGGTCGTCCCGCTGTTCTTCGGGTTCAGTTGTCAGGTTCAGTTATCTGCGGGGCTGGGCGTCCAGCACCTGCTGGAGCGCTTCGTACTCCTCCACGCACTTGCCGGCGCCGAGGGCGACGGAGTCAAGCGGGTTCTCGGCGATGTGGATCGGCATGCCGGTCTCGTGCCGCAGCCGCTCGTCCAGGCCGCGGAGCAGGGCTCCTCCGCCGGTGAGCACGATGCCGCGGTCCATGACGTCGCCGGCCAGTTCGGGCGGGCACTTGTCGAGGGTGGCCTTGACCGAGTCGACGATCGTGGCGACCGGGTCCTCGATGGCCTTGCGGACTTCCCCGGTGGACAGCACGATCGTCTTCGGGAGCCCGGAGATGAGGTCCCGGCCGCGGATCTCGCTGTGGGAGTCCTCGCCGAGGTCGAAGGCGGAGCCGATCGACATCTTGATCTGTTCGGCGGAGCGCTCGCCCAGCAGCAGCGAGTACTCCTTCTTGACATAGCTGATGATCGCGTTGTCGAGTTCGTCGCCGGCCACCCGGATCGACTGGGCGGTGACGATGCCGCCGAGGGAGATCACCGCGACCTCGGTGGTGCCGCCGCCGATGTCGACGACCATGTTGCCGGTGGCCTCGTGGACCGGGAGTCCGGCGCCGATGGCCGCCGCCATGGGTTCTTCGATGATGTGGACGGTGCGCGCGCCGGCCTGGCTGGTGGCTTCGACGACGGCTCGCCGTTCGACGCCGGTGATGCCGCTGGGCACGCACACGACGACGCGCGGCCGGGCGAGGTAGCGGCGGCGGTGCACCTTGAGGATGAAGTAGCGGAGCATCCGCTCGGTGATCTCGAAGTCGGCGATGACGCCGTCCTTGAGGGGGCGGATCGCCACGATGTTGCCGGGTGTGCGCCCGATCATCTTCTTGGCTTCGGCACCGACCGCGAGGATGCCCCCAGTGGTGGTGTTCTTGGCGACCACTGACGGTTCGTTGAGTACGATGCCCCGGCCTCTGACGTACACCAGCGTGTTGGCCGTACCGAGGTCGACTGCCATGTCACGTCCGATGAACGACATAGACAAGTTGCTCATATGAGGAGAACCAGGGCCTTCCCGAGGTCGGGTCAGGTGTTGAAGGACACCGTGGGGACAGAGAGCGGCCTGCGACACCGCACAGTTGGGGCGCCATGTGCAACCGGCCTCAATGGTAGGCACGGTGTGCGAATGAACAACACACCGACGTGCCGTTTTTGTCTGACTTGCGGGCAATTAACCCGAGCGGCGGCGGTGACTCCGCCTCAAGCGTGAGCGGCTGTCAGCTCAGGCGGGTCAGCTGTGGCCGGGAAAAAAGTTCTTGATCTCCCGCTCAGCCGACTCCACTGAGTCCGAGCCGTGCACGATGTTCTCCCGGGTGATCGTCGCGTGGTCGCCGCGGATCGTGCCGGGGGCGGCGGTGATCGGGTCGGTCGTGCCCGCGAGCGTACGGAAGGACTCGATGACGCGCTCACCCTCGACGATCATCGCGATCGACGGTCCCGACGTCATGAACTCCACCAGCGGAGCATAGAACGGCTTGCCGACGTGTTCGGCGTAGTGCCGCTCGATCGTCTCACGGTCCATCAGCCGCAGCTCGAGCGCGGCGAGGGTGAAGCCCTTGGCCTCAAGACGGCCGACGACCTCGCCGACCAGGCCGCGCCGGACACCGTCGGGCTTGACGAGGACGAGTGTGCGCTCCGACACGGGAACTCCTTATGGAAAAGACGGACACCCGTACCCGGGGTCCTGCTGGGAAGCGGAGGCGTAACCCACACCTGCCGCAATGGCGACGTACGCCCGGACGGCAGGCAGGTCACATGGAATGGACACCGCACCGTCAACGCGAGAAGCCTATCCGGGGTCACGATCGCGGCTAGCAGTGATCCCCCCGCCCCACTTGCTCTGTTACTGAGCTGCGACACTTTCGGACGTCTGTTCGGTCGCGGTGGCGGCCCCGACCGCCGGCTGAGCCGTCGCCGCGGCAGCGTCCTCAGCGTCCGCCCGCGCGACCCACTCGGCCTTCTCCCGGTCGATCCGCTGACCGACCGTGACGCAGGAGTACCAGATCAGCGCGAAGACCACGCCGACCACGAACATCACCGGCACGAGGAAACCGGCCGCGACCATGCCGAACTGGAGCACCCAGCCGGTGGGGACGGCCCACGGCCTGGTCAGGAATCCGCACAGCAGGATGCTGAGCACCGCGGCCGGTCCGGCCACCGCCCACAGCACTCCGGCGGACACGTCGGTCAGGCTCTGCGCCACCAGGGTGCCCAGGCAGATCACCATCGCCTGGCCGATCAGGTGGGTGGACGCCAAGGCGCGGAACATCTTCCCGTCGCCCGTCTGCCGCTCCCCCATCAGTACTCCTCCGCGTCGTCGAGCGAGTCGGCCGTGGACGGCCGCATGCTGCGGCTGGTCCGCGACGGCGGCACCGGTGCGTCGGCCGCCGGGCCCGACTCGGGCTTCCCTCCCAAAAGTACGCGCGCCTCACCGACTGTCATCACCGACCCGGTGATGAGGACTCCGGCGCCGCCCAGGTCGCCCTCGGCTTCGGCGAGGTCGATGGCCGCCTGGATCGCGTCGTCCAGGCGTGGGTGCACCTCGACGCGGTCGGGGCCGAAGACCTCCGCGGCGATCGCGGCCAGTTCGTCCGCCGGCATCGCGCGCGGCTGGGAGTTCTGGGTGACCACGACTTCGGAGAGCACCGGCTCGAACGCTTCGAGCACTCCCCGTACGTCCTTGTCCTTCATGACGCCGAAGACACCGACCAGGTGCCGGAAGTCGAAGGACTCGTTGACGGCGACGGCGGCGACCCGCGCGCCGGCCGGGTTGTGCGCGGCGTCCAGGACCACGGTGGGGCCGCGGCGGACGACTTCCATGCGGCCGGGGGAGGTCACCGAGGCGAACGCCTCGCGGACGATGTCGGGGTCCAGCGTGCCGGCGCTGGTGAGGCCCGGACGGTCACCCTGACCGGCGCCGAAGAAGGCCTCGACCGCGGCCAGTGCCAGCGCGGCGTTCTCCGCCTGGTGGAGGCCGTGCAGCGGCAGGAACACCTCGGTGTACTCACCGGACAGGCCGCGCAGCGTCAGCAGCTGCCCGCCGATCGCGACGTCGCGGGCGACCACGCCGAACTCCAGGCCCTCACGGGCGACTGTCGCGTCCACCTCGACGGCCCGCTTGAGCAGTGCCTCGGCGGCGTCCAGCGGCTGCTGGGCGAGCACGACCAGGGCGTCCTTCTTGATGATCCCGGCCTTCTCCACGGCGATCTCACCGGGGGTGTCACCGAGCTTGTCCGCGTGGTCCACGCCGATCGGGGTGACCACCGCGACCACGGCGTCCATCACGTTGGTGGCGTCCCAGGCCCCGCCCATGCCCACTTCGACGACGGCGACGTCCACCGGGGCCTCGGCGAACGCGGCGTACGCCATGCCCGTCACGACCTCGAAGAAGGACATCGGAACCGGCTTGCCCTTTTTCGCGGACGTGGCGTCGACGATCTGGACGTACGGCTCGATGTCCCGGTAGGTCTCGACGAACACTTCGGCCGACACGGGGGCGCCGTCGATGCTGATCCGCTCGGTCATCGACTGCACGTGCGGGCTGGTGTAACGCCCGGTGCGCAGCGAGAAGGCGCGCAGGAGCGCCTCGATCATGCGCGCGGTCGACGTCTTGCCGTTCGTCCCGGTGATGTGGATGACCGGGTACGCCTTCTGCGGCTCGCCGAGGAGGTCCAGGAGCGCGGTGATGCGGTCCGTGGACGGCTCAAGCTTGTTCTCCGGCCAGCGGCCGACGAGCTCGGCTTCGACGGTACGGAGTTCAGCTTCGGGGTTGGTCACGTCAGGTTCACCGGTTCAGTGGGGTGCGGCGGGGGTGTGGCAATTCTACGTGCTGCGCGCTGCCGGGCAGCGTTCCGTACGCCTGCACAGACGAGCGCGGGCACCGCGTGTGCGGTGCCCGCGTTCGTCAGGATTCCGTACGGGCTACGCCTTGGGCAGGCGCTCCAGCTGCCCGTCGATCCGGACGATGTCCGCTTCGGCCTCGGCCAGCTGGCGCTTGACCTTGGCGACAGCTTCGTCGCTGGCCTTGGTCAGGAAGCCCTCGTTGCCGAGCTTCTTCTCCGACTGGGCCTTGACCTTCTCCGCGAGGGTGCGGTCCTTCTCCAGGCGCTTGCGTTCGGCGGCGACGTCGATCGTGCCGGAGAGGTCCAGCTCGACGGTGACGCCGTCGACTTCGAGGTCGGCGCTGGCGGCGAAGCCGTCAGCCGGCGGCTGGAGCCGGGCGAGCGCGCGGATGGCGGGCTCCTGGGTGGCGAGCAGACCGGTGAGGGCCACCTTCGCGGGCACCTTCTGGCCGGGGTTGAGGCCCTGCTCGGCGCGGAACTTGCGGAGCTCGGTGATCACCTTCCGCAGGGCGGCGATCTCCTGCTCGGCAGCCTGGTCGGCGAAGCCGCCGACGGTGGGCCACTGGGCGATGACCAGCGATTCGCCGCCCGTCAGAGTCGTCCACAGCTCCTCGGTGACAAACGGGACGATCGGGTGCAGCAGTTTGAGCGTCACGTCGAGGGCGTGGCCCAGGACCCGGCGGGTGGCCGCGGCGACCCGCTCGTCGCCGGACTGGAGCTGGACCTTGGAAAGCTCGACGTACCAGTCGAAGAGCTCGTCCCAGGCGAAGTGGAAGAGCGTGTCCGACAGTCGGGCGAACTGGTAGTCGTCGTAGTACGTATCGGCTTCGGCGATGGTCGCGTCGAGGCGGGAGAGGATCCACCGGTCGGCGGCCGTCAGTTCTTCGACAGGGGGCAGGCCGCCCTCGACCGTGGCACCGTTCATCAGCGCGAACCGGGTGGCATTCCAGATCTTGTTGCAGAAGTTCCGGTTGCCCTGGACCCAGTCCTCGCCGATCGGCACGTCCGTGCCGGGGTTCGCGCCCTTGGCCAGGGTGAAGCGCAGGGCGTCGGTGCCGTACGCGTCCATCCAGTCGATGGGGTTCACGACGTTGCCGAAGGACTTAGACATCTTCTTGCCGAACTGGTCGCGGACCAGACCGGTGAGCGCGATGGTGTGGAACGGCGGGGTGCCGTCCATGGCGTACAGGCCGAACATCATCATCCGGGCGACCCAGAAGAAGATGATGTCGTGGCCGGTGAGCAGGACGTCGGTCGGATAGAACTTCTTCAGGTCGGCCGTCTGCTCCGGCCAGCCCAGGGTGGAGAAGGGCCACAGGCCGGACGAGAACCAGGTGTCCAGGACGTCGGGGTCCTGCCGCCAGCCGTCACCGGTGGGCGGCTCCTCGCCGGGGCCGACACAGACGGTCTCGCCGTTCGGGCCGTACCAGATCGGGATGCGGTGGCCCCACCACAGCTGGCGGGAGATGTTCCAGTCCCGCATGTTGTCGATCCAGTCGAAGTAGCGCTTCGACATGTCCTCGGGGTGGATCTTCACCCGGCCGTCGCGGACCGCGTCGCCGGCCGCCTTCGCCAGCGGGGCGACCTTGACCCACCACTGGAGGGACAGGCGCGGTTCGATGGTGGTCTTGCAGCGCGAGCAGTGGCCCACCGAGTGGGGGTACGGACGCTTCTCGGCGACGATGCGGCCGTCCGCGCGCAGTGCGGCGACGATGGCCGAGCGCGCTTCGAGGCGGTCCAGGCCCTGGAACGGGCCGTGCACGGTGATGATCGCGCGCTCGTCGAGGACGGCGATCGACGGCAGGTTGTGCCGTCGGCCGATCTCGAAGTCGTTCGGGTCGTGCGCGGGGGTCACCTTGACCGCGCCCGTGCCGAACTCGGGGTCGACGTGGGTGTCGGCGACGATCGGGATGCGGCGGCCGGTGAGCGGCAACTCGATCTCAGTGCCGATCAGGTGCCGGTAGCGCTCGTCGCCCGGGTGGACGGCCACGGCGGTGTCGCCGAGCATCGTCTCCGCACGCGTGGTCGCGACGACGATGCTGTTCGCACCCTCGCCGTAGCGGATGGAAACGAGCTCGCCGTCGTCGTCCTGGTACTCGACCTCGATGTCGGAGATCGCCGTCAGGCAGCGCGGGCACCAGTTGATGATGCGCTCGGCGCGGTAGATGAGGCCGTCGTCGAACATCTTCTTGAAGATGGTCTGGACGGACTGGGACAGGCCCTCGTCCATCGTGAAGCGCTCACGCGACCAGTCGACGCCGTCACCCAGGCGCTTCATCTGCCCGAGGATCTTGCCGCCGTACTCTTCCTTCCACTGCCACACGCGTTCGGTGAACGCCTCACGGCCCAGGTCGTGGCGGGAGACGCCGTCCTTGGCCAGCTCGCGCTCGACGACGTTCTGGGTGGCGATGCCCGCGTGGTCCATGCCGGGCAGCCACAGGGCCTCAAAGCCCTGCATGCGCTTACGGCGGGTCAGCGCGTCCATCAGCGTGTGCTGGAAGGCGTGGCCGAGGTGCAGCTGGCCGGTGACGTTCGGCGGGGGGATGACGATTGTGTACGCGGGCTTGTCGCTCAACGCGTCGGCGCGGAAGTAACCCGCCTCTACCCAGCGCTCGTACAGCTTCCCCTCTACCTCGGCCGGGGCGTACTGGGTCGGCAGGTCGACGGTCGGCTGCGGCTGCGCGTCGGGCGCGTCAGTGGAGTTCTGGGTCACGGGGCTAAGTCTACGGAAGGACCCGGGGTCTTCCGCGCGGGCTTTTCCGTACGTCGATCTGTAATGGTGCCAACACGAATCTGCCAAGCTCTCTCCATAGGCGACAAGGGTTCTGACACGATCGGCCGAGTACCTGAAAGCCGGTTCGTTCCAAGACCGTCCGGCACCGGGGCCACCCGGTTTTCGCCGCGGTGTCCGGCGTCAGCCCGCGGCGAAGCAAGGGCAGACGTACGAGGACACCGCTTGGCACAGTGCAGTACTCGGCATTCTGATCGACCGGCGCACTACGACGACGGGACAGGATCACGATGGGCTCTCCCTCTTCTCCCCCCGGACCTCCGCAAGGCCCGTACGACCCGCCACCCGGCGGAGGTTACGGCCAGCAGCCGCCGTACGGCGGGCAGCCCGGCGGAATCCAGGGCTACGGCGCGCCGCCGCCCGGCGGTGGCTACGGCCAGCCGCAGCAGCCGCCCGGTTACGGCGGTGGCCCGGGCAACCCTCCTGGTGGGCCCGGGAACTACGGCCCCGGCGGGCCCGGCGGCTGGAATCCACCACCGCCCTCGCCGGGACCCGGCCGCAACCGGCTCATCGGTCTGGTGACCGCCGGCCTCGTCCTGGTGATCATCGCGGTCGTCGCGGTCGTGCTGGTCCTGAAGGACGGGTCGGGCAGCAAGGACAAGGCAGGGCCGGACACGTCCCCCTCGGTCTCCCCGTCGGCGTCCGCCGGCAACGTCCCGAACCCGCCGCCGAGCGTTCCGACTACCCCGGGCCCCTCACCGTCGCCGTCGAAGCCGTCGGCCAGGCCCTCCGCGGGGAAGATCGTGCTCCCGGACACCCTCGGTCCGTTGCAGAAGATGGACGACGCCGCAGCGGTGAAGGAGGTCCGCCGGACCACCACGGTCCCGGCGGCGGTGATCGAACAGCAGATCACCGGGTACGGTCCGGCCGCGGCGAGTTCCCCCGCCCTTCTGGTCACCGTACGGACCGGCCGCATCCTGTTCCCGCAGATCGAAGCGGACAGCTACTTCAAGGACGTGACGAACAGCGGCGGCACAATCTCCGACAAAACGACCGTCGAGAACGTCGGCGGCCGGGTCCTGATGTGCGGTGCGTCCGTCCCGTCCGGGGCCCCCGCCGGGTCGAAGATCGGCACTTGTGTGTGGGTGTCCGACTCCGGATACCTCGGCGTCACGGTGGACACCGACCCGTCCCGCGTCGGCAAGCCGGACCTGCCCGCGCTTGCCGAGACGACCAGGAACCTGCGTACGGCGGTCGAGGGCTCCTGAGCCTCCTGCCGAGGAGATCGCTCCGGGTGCCGCCGGCCGATTCCGCCGGAGGCTGCACCCGGAGCGATCCCTGGACTTCGGTCTCAATCTGGCAGTCTTCTTCCATTTCACGGCCAGGGTTCTGACACGATCAGCCCAACATTCGTCGCCGGGCGAGATCTCCGTACAAAATCTGTCTCCGGACTCACCGGCGCACCGCAAGCACCGCAAGCGTCGTAAGCCTCACCACCAGGGACAGGAAAAACGATGGGCTCTCCCCCTCCGCCGCCCGGACCTCCCCCCGGCCCGTACGGCCCGCCGGCGGGCGGGTACGGCCAGCAGCCCCCGTACGGCGGTCAGCCGGGTTACGGCCAGCAGCCCCCGTACGGCGGTCAGCCGGGTTACGGCCAGCAGCCCCCGTACGGCGGTCAGCCGGGTTACAGCCAGCAGCCGCCCTACGGCGGCCAGCCCGGCTACGGGACTCCCCCGCCGCCCGGCGGCGGCTACGGCCAGCAGCCGCCGCAGCAGCCCGGTTACGGCGCGCCCGGCGGCTGGACCCCGCAGCCGCCGCCGAACCGCAACCGCTTCATCGGCCTGGTGGCCGCCGGCATCGTCCTGGTGATCGTCGCGGGTGTCGGAACGGTGCTGGTGCTGCGCGGCGGCTCGGACGACAAAGACAACGTGGCGAAGACGAGCGACTCACCCACGACGTCCGCCGGCCCGTTCGCCAACAACGGCAACGCCAGCCCGACGCCGTCGTGGACCAAGAGCTCGACCCCGTCGCCGTCCGCTCCCCCGTCCCGCAAAACGGGCACCTCCGACATCATCGCCCCGGACACCGTCGGTTCGCTCCAGAAGATGGACGACTCAGCCGTCGTCACAGAGACCCGGAAGAACACCCCGGTACCCGCCGTGGTCACCAAACAGGTGATCACCGGTTACGGGCCGTCCGGCGCGGCCTCCCCGACGATCCTGGTCAACGCGCGCACCGCCCGGGTCCTGCTCCCCGCCGCTGAAGCGGAAGTCTTCTTCACGGACGGCAAGAGCTCCGGCGCCGTGGGGGAACGCAAGTCCTTCGACGCTGGCATGAAGGGCTCCGTCCTGGAGTGCGGCGCCTTCACCGCCAAGGTTTCATCCAAAGCCATCGGCACCTGCGTCTGGGTGTCCGACTCCGGGTTCATGTTGATTACCTTCGACTACAACCCCAAGCACCTGGACAAGCCCGACCTCACCGCCCTCGCTGAGACGACCAAACAGCTCCGCACAGCGATGCAGGTCATGAGCTGACGGCCGGACACACAGGAAAGGCCGGACCCCATGGGGCCCGGCCTTTTCCCGTACGGAGGACTTTTTCTCAGGCGCTCTTCTCGCGGCGCTCGCGACGCAGCACGTCGCGCGGGACCAGCGTCGGGTTGACGTGCTTGAGCACGACGTCGCCGGTGATGACCACCCGCGCCACGTCCTTGCGGGACGGTACGTCGTACATCACGGACATCAGCACCTCTTCGAGGATCGCCCGCAGTCCGCGCGCCCCCGTGCCCCGCAGGATCGCCTGGCCGGCGATGGCCTCCAGGGACTCCTGGTCGAACTCCAGCTCCACGCCGTCGAGTTCGAACAACCGCTGGTACTGCTTGATCAGCGCGTTCTTCGGCTCGGTGAGGATCTGGATGAGCGCTTCGCGGTCCAGGTTGTGCACCGAGGTCAGCACCGGGAGGCGGCCGATGAACTCGGGGATCAGCCCGTACTTGAGCAGGTCCTCGGGCATCGCGTCGGCGAACATGTCGAGCGTGTCGACGTCGTGGCGCGAGCGGATCTGCGCACCGAAGCCGATGCCCTTGCGGCCCACCCGGCCCTCGACGATCTTCTCCAGGCCGGCGAACGCGCCGCCGACGATGAAGAGCACGTTCGTCGTGTCGATCTGGATGAACTCCTGGTGCGGGTGCTTGCGTCCGCCCTGCGGCGGGACACTCGCGGTCGTCCCCTCCAGGATCTTCAGCAGCGCCTGCTGGACGCCCTCACCGGACACGTCGCGGGTGATCGACGGGTTCTCGCTCTTGCGGGCGATCTTGTCGACCTCATCGATGTAGATGATGCCGGTCTCGGCCTTCTTGACGTCGTAGTCAGCGGCCTGGATGAGCTTGAGGAGGATGTTCTCGACGTCCTCGCCGACGTAGCCGGCCTCCGTCAGCGCCGTGGCGTCCGCGATCGCGAACGGCACGTTCAGCATCCGGGCCAGGGTCTGCGCCAGGAGGGTCTTGCCACAGCCGGTGGGGCCGAGCAGCAGGATGTTGGACTTCGCCAGCTCCACGCCGTCCTGGCCGGACGCCTTGCCGTTCTCGCCCGCCTGCACCCGTTTGTAGTGGTTGTAGACGGCGACGGACAACGCCTTCTTCGCGGTGTCCTGGCCGACGACGTAGCCGTCCAGGAACTCGTAGATCTCCCGCGGTTTGGGAAGCTCGTCGAAGCGCAACTCGGTCGCCTCGGAGAGCTCCTCCTCGATGATCTCGTTGCACAGGTCGATGCACTCGTCGCAGATGTAGACACCCGGACCGGCAATGAGCTTCTTCACCTGCTTCTGGCTCTTGCCGCAGAACGAGCACTTGAGCAGGTCGCCACCGTCACCGATGCGTGCCACGAGGTGCATCTCCTTCGCGTAGGCCCCGACGGATGCCGGACCTGGTGCTGGTCTTCGACGTTACCCCGTCATCGCTGCCGACCCCGGTGGTTTCGACCATCAGGCCCACAAACGAGGGGTCCGCCCCGCCGGCCCGGCCGGTCGCACGGTGCCGCGCAAGCCTGCACGGTGCGACCGGTCGGTACGGATCAGTTCTTCGAACGGACGGGCGACTTCCGCGGCGAGGTGACCTCGTCGATGATGCCGTACGCCAGTGCATCCTGAGCCGTGAGGATCTTGTCGCGCTCGATGTCCTCGCGGATCTTCTCGATCGGCTGCGTGGTGTGCTCAGCCAGCATCGATTCGAGCATCGCACGCATCCGCATGATCTCGCGGGCCTGGATCTCCAGGTCGGAGACCTGCGCCCGTCCCGTTTCACTGTACGGCTGGTGGATGAGGATCCGGGAGTTCGGAAGCGCCATTCGCTTGCCGGGAGTTCCCGAGGCCAGCAGGATCGCCGCCGCCGAAGCCGCCTGACCCATGCAGACCGTCTGGATGTCGGGGCGCACGAACTGCATCGTGTCGTAGATCGCCGTCAGCGCGGTGAACGATCCACCGGGCGAGTTGATGTAGATGGAGATGTCACGGTCGGGGTCCATGGACTCCAGCGTGAGCAGCTGCGCCATCACATCGTTGGCCGAGGCGTCGTCGATCTGGACGCCGAGGAAGATGATGCGCTCTTCGAAGAGCTTGGCGTACGGGTCGTACTCACGGACGCCCTGCGACGTGCGCTCGACGAAACGCGGCAGCACGTACCGGCTCTCGGCCCCTGTCGGCGCGACACCGTACGGTCGCGAAAGTTCGTTCATGCCACTCATGGTTTTCTTCATCCTCCGGACTGCTGAGTGCTGTGCCGACCATCTGGGATCAGCGGCGGACAGGCTGGGCTACCACTGCGGTATCGCCCGGTGGAATCAGCTGGTGCTACCCGTGTTCTGCACCTCGGCGGCACTGGTGACCACATGGTCGACCAGGCCGTAGTCCTTGGCCTGCTCCGCGCTGAACCAGCGGTCGCGGTCGGAGTCGCGTTCGATGTTCTCCTGGCTCTGCCCGGAGTGCTGCGAGATCAGCCGGATCATCTTGGCCTTGGTGCGCAGGAGCTGCTCGGCCTGGATCTGGATGTCCGAAGCCGAACCACCGAGACCGGCGGACGGCTGGTGCATCAGGATCTCAGCGTTGGCCAGCGCGATGCGCTTGCCGGGCGCGCCGGCGGTGAGCAGGAACTGCCCCATCGAGGCGGCCATGCCCATCGCGACGGTCGCGACATCGTTGCTGATGTACTGCATCGTGTCGTACAGCGCCATACCCGCGGTGATGGATCCACCCGGCGAGTTGATGTACAGCCAGATGTCCTTGTCGGGGTCCTCGGCGTTCAGCAGAAGCAGCTGTGCGGAGAGCGAGTTGGCGATCTGGTCATCGACCTGCGAGCCGAGGAAAATAATCCGCTCGCGCAACAGTCGGTTGTAGACCCCGTCCTCAAGCCCCATACCACCCTGCGAGCTGCGCATGGAGGGCCCCGGAGTTACGATCTGCGGATTCGTCACGTATCCACCTGCTCGTTTCCGACGGCGACTCAGAGCCGTCATGACGTCGACCTGACTGGGGGCTGCGGACCAGTGCCGCAATGGCCCCCTCTTACAGCGACCCTAACGCGCTGACCGGCCAGAAGAATCCTGGACTCCGCATTGTTCGCCGTGAGCGCATTCAAGTCGGGCCGCACCCCGGGGAACACACAGGACCCGGGCACCTTTACGGTGCCCGGGTCCTGTTCATGTCGCACCGCACGCCCCAGGGGCGTACGGGGTCGGATCAGGCCTCGGCCGGAACCTCTGCGGTCTCGTCCGACGCGGCGTCAACGGCCTCAGCGGCCTTGTCGTCCGCGTGCAGGTCCTTGACCAGATCGATCTCGTTGCCCGCGGAGTCCTTGGCCTTGGCGGCCTTGGAGACGACCTCAAGCGCCTTGGCGCGGGCGACCTCGCCGACCAGCACCGGAACGTAGCCGGACTGCATGACCTGCTGCGCGAACTGGTCCGGGCTCATGCCGGACTGCTGCGAGCGCTCGATGAGGTGCTTGGTCAGCTCCTCCTGGTTGACCGAGATCTCTTCCTTCTTGACGATCTCGTCCAGGACGAACTGGGCGCGCATGCCCTTGCGGATGTCGGTGTCGACCTCGGAGTCGTACTCCTCCTTGGTCTTCTCCTGCATCTTCAGCCACGCTTCGAGGTCCATGCCCATGTAGCCGAGCTGCTGCTCCAGCTGGGACTTGCGCTCGGCGATCTCGGCCTCGACGACCTTCTCCGGGAGCGGCACCTCGATCTGCGCCAGGATGGCCTCGAGGACCTTGTCCCGGCCGTCGGCCTGCTGCTCGTGGAGCTTGGTGTGCTCGGCCTTCTCGCGAAGGTCGGCCTTCAGCTCGACGATGGTGTCGAACTCGCTGGCCGTCTGGGCGAACTCGTCGTCCAGCTCCGGGAGCTCCTTGGCCTTGACGGACTCGACGACGACGGTGATCTCCGCGGCCGAACCGGCCTTGCTGCCACCCTGGAGCTCGGTGGAGAAGGTCTTGGTCTCGCCGGCCGACGCGCCGGTGACGGCCTCGTCCAGACCGTCGAGCATGCGGCCGGTGCCGAGCTCGTAGGTCATGCCCTTGGCGACACCGTCTTCGAGGACCTCGCCGTCGACCTTGGCCTCGAGGTCGAGGGTGAGGGTGTCACCCTCCTCGGCGGCGCGCTCGACGGTGACGAGTGAGGAGAAGCGGCCGCGCAGCTCTTCGAGCTGCTTGTCCACGTCGTCGTCGGACACGGTCAGGTCATCGAGTTCGACCTCGATGCCTTCGTACGCCGGGAGCTCGATGACCGGACGGGTGTCCAGTTCCGCGGTGAACTTGAGGTCGCCGCCCTTGGCGAGTTCCTCGACGTCCGTCACCTCGGTGATCTCCGGCTGACCCAGGACGCGAACCTCGTTCTCCTCGACGGCCTTGCCGTACGCGGTGGAGAGGATGTCGTCAAAAGCCTCGGCGTAGACCGCTTCGCGGCCGAAGCGCTGGTCGATGATGCGGGTCGGGATCTTTCCCTTACGGAAGCCCGGAACCGACACCTGACCGGCGATCTTCTTGTACGCCGCGTCGAGGCTGGGCTTGAGCTCCTCGGAGGGAACCTCAACGGTGAGTCGGACCCGAGTCGGGTTCAACGTCTCGACGGCGCTCTTCACGGTTGCGGTCTCCTTGCTGGGGGCAGTTCTGGTCTGTGCAGCCCGCAGGCATTGGGTTGCCTGCGGGCATTACGCTGCTTACACGCGATATGCCCGGATTCTCCCAGTCCAACGGACTGAGAGCCTCCGGGTATTCCCGCTTCGCGCGCTGAAGGGCCGGACCGGTCGCCCGGTCCGCCCTCTTGCGATCACGTTGTGTCCACGTCATGACCCACGTCACGCATGGTCGGGGCGGGGAGACTCGAACTCCCGATCTCCTGCTCCCAAAGCAGGCGCGCTAGCCACTACGCTACGCCCCGTGGCGCTTGCCGAAGTCTAGAGGACTGCACGGTAAAGTCTGCACTGCACTCATCACGTTGCCATCGACGCGGTCGCATCCGCTACTCTAGGCATGTCACGAGCGCAGTGCACGTGCCACCCTTGCGGGCGTAGCTCAATGGTAGAGCCCCAGTCTTCCAAACTGACCACGCGAGTTCGATTCTCGTCGCCCGCTCCATACGAAGGCCCAGATCAGAGAGATTCTCTCCGGTCTGGGCCTTCGTCGTTTCCGTAGCCGCCAGCCCCTTGTCAGAGGCGGTGGATAGGTTCCGAACCATCGAAGCGCAGGCCCCACCGGCCGCCGGTTTTGGCAACCCCCACCCCGTCCAAGGAGTTCGCATGCCCCGGACCAGCAGCTACCTCGAACTGTCCGAAGACTCCGGAAGTGCGCACAAGTTCTACGAGGTCGTGGTCGACGGTGTCGACGTGACGATCACGTACGGGCGGATCGGCGAGGGTGGTCAGGCGAAGACCACGACGTTCGCCACCGTGGAGAAGGCCGAGGCCGCGGCGCGGAAGAAGCTCGGCGAGAAGACCCGCAAGGGGTACGCCCCGGCCGTGCGCGGGGGCCGGCAGCGCAGGGCGGTGACCCGCAGGGCGATCGAGAGTCAGGCGTCCACAGCCCGGCGGGCGCCGGTGCTGTGGAAGTACAACTCGGGTGCCCCGGCGTTCGGCATATCGGTCGACGACGACCGGGTCCTCGTCGGCAACGAGAAGGGCGACATCTGGACGCTCACGCACAGCGGCGAGGTCACCGGGCGGCTCCAACTCCCGGACGGCGTCAAATGCATCGTGACCGACGACTTCTGGACCTACGCCGGTTGCGACGACGGCAACGTCTACGACATCAGCGGCAAACTGCCGCGTGCGGCGTACACGATCGCCCGGAACATCGACATCTACTGGCTCGACATCTTCGACGGCGTGCTCGGTGTCTCCGACGTCAAGGGCGGCATCACCACGATCGACCACGAGGACGAATCCCTGTGGGCGCGCGGCGGATCAGGTACGAGCGCCTGGATGGTGCGGTGCGGCTCCGACGCGGTCTACCACGGGCACTCGAACGGCGTGGAGGCCTTCTCCGCCGTCGACGGGAAACCGCTGTGGCACACCCGCACCGGGGGCTCGGTGCTGTTCGGTTGGCAGGAGGAGGACGACGTGTACGCGGGGACTTCGGGTCACAAGGTGCAGCGGATCGCGAAGAAGGACGGCGCGCTCAAGGCCACCTATGACTGCGACGCGGCCGTGTTCTCCTGCGCGACCGCCGAGGACGGCGAATACGTCTTCGCCGGCGACAGCCACTCTTCGGTCTACTGCTTCGACAAGTCCGGGAAGCGGCTGTGGAAGCTCGGCACGGGCTGCGGTTCGGCGTACTCGATGCAGTACCGCGACGACCGGCTGTACGTGGTGACCACCACCGGCGCGCTCGCCTGCGTCGACGTCAGCGAGGCGGCCGTCCGGGCGGCCGAAGAGGGCACTGTCCCCGAGGTCCGGGACGTGAAGGCGGCCACCTTGGAGGCGGCGCTGCCGACCGTCACCGCGGAGACCACCACCGAGATCGGCGGCGGTGTGCTCGTGGAGTGTGTGGAGTCCGGCGGCAAGCTGCGGGTCCACGTCCGTACGCCGGGTTACGAGGGCGGCTGGAACGTCCAGTTCCCCAAGGACATCCGCGAGCCCGGGGCCCGGTACGTGGTCGACGCCGTCCGCCAGTCGGGGCAGGGCGGGTTCTACCGGGCACAGGGGGAGATCCGCCGCCTGGTCTGAGTCCGACCGCCTCGCGGGGTGTTTCCGAATCGACGTTCAGGTTGGAAACCGTACATTCGGCCCGATCTTCGGCTATCGCGGGACCTTCACCGCTTCGTACGCCGATGTCTCCGGGCACGGTGTGCCCAGTACGGTGAAACCACAGCGCGAGGAGGTGCGCTGCTGAACCGCGGGAGTCCCATGAGCGACACACGCGCCAAACTGCTCGCGGGCGCGCTGGAGACGTTGAAGACCCAAGGCATCAGCGGGGCCTCCGCGCGGGCGATCGCCACCGCCGCGGGGGTCAACCAGGCGTTGGTCTTCTACCACTTCGGCAGTGTGGACGAACTGCTCGCCGCCGCCTGCAAGCACGGCGCGGCGCAGCGGGTCGCCGCGTGGCGGGAGGAGTTCGACAAGGTCTCCTCACTGGGCGAACTCCTGTCCCTGGGGCGCAGGTTGCACGCCAAGGAGCAGGCCGAAGGAAACGTCGCCTTCCTCGCGCAGATGCTCGCCGGGGCGCAGACCGACGCGAAGCTGGCCCCCGCCACCGCCGCCGGGCTGAACCTGTGGGTCGCCGAGATCGAGCAGGTCCTGGGGCGGGTCCTGACCGGCACTCCGCTGGCTGAGTTCGTCGACGTCACGGGTCTGGCGAAGGCTGCCGCGGCGACCTTTGTGGGGCTTGAGCTCTACGAGGGCGTCGACGGGTCCGGGGCGCTCCAGGCCCTCGACGCACTCGACCAACTGGGCGCGCTGACGGCGGTGCTGGACGAGCTGGGCCCGCTGGGCAGGCGCGCGCTGCGCGGCAAGCTGCGGAGAGCGGAATCTTCCCACGCTCGGTGATCACGGGTTTTCCACGTTTCAGGCTGCGTTCAAAGGTGGAAAACGCGTGATCACCAAACGCGGCACGACAACAGCTCAGGCGCCCGGTTCCCCGTGGCTCTTCCTGATCAGCGCGCTCAGTTCGGCCATCCGGGTCTCCAGCGCCGCCATCTTGTCGTCCTGGCCCCGTTCGTGGCGGTCATCCTCGGCGAGGTAGGCGGCATCGCCGTCGGCCACCAGGCGGGCGGCGATGGTGGCGGTGACCATACCCATGGTGGCGATTCCGACGACCATGAGCACAACGCCGATGGTGCGGCCTTCGGCGGTGACCGGGAAGCGGTCCCCGTACCCGACGGTGGTGATGGTGGTTATCGCCCACCAGACAGCGTCGCCGTAGTTCTCGATGTTTCCGCCGGGTGCGCGCCGCTCGGGGCCGAGGACGGCGGCGGCGCTGGCCGCGACGATCGTGGCGGCGAGTGCGGCGGTGGTCAGCAGCAGTTGCTCGCCGCGTCCCCGGCGGGAGAGCATCCCGATCCGGCCGATGATGCCGACCAGGCGCAGGACCCGGACCTCGGGCAGGATCACGGCGGCCAGGTCCAGCGGGTGGGTGCGGATGAACAACCACTTCTTCGGGCTGATCTTGAGCCGGACCACGTAGTCGATGACGAAGATGCCCCAGATCCCGTAGTCGAGGAGGTGGACGTAGTCGTTTCGCTCCTCGACCGCGCCATTGACGACGAAGGTCACGAGGGATACCACCGCAAGCCCGGTCAGCCACGGGGTGGTGGCCTTCTCCCACGTGAGATAGCGCTCGGCGCGTGTCCGCATATATCCGAACCTAATCGTTGGGCGACAGGTCTGCCCGGTGCTCGTCACACAGTCGGAGCAGTGCTTCGGGTGTGTGCGCGACGGGGGCGCTGATCCCGTGGGCGGCCAGGACGGCCGCTACGGCGTGCGCCCAGGTGGGGCGCAGGTGGGCGGCCTTCAGCAGCGTTGTATCCGCGAGCAGGTCATCGGTCGGCCCGGTGTGCAGCACTCCCCCGGCGAAGACCGCAGCGTCGTCGGCCCAGCGCAGTGCGAGATCGACGTCGTGGGTGGCCATGACCACAGTGGTTCCGCCCTTGCGCAGACCGTCCAGCGTGTCCAGGAGTGCCTCTTGCCCTGCCGGGTCGAGGCCCGCCGTGGGTTCGTCCAGGACCAGGACCTGGGGCCGCATCGCCACTGCCCCGGCGATGGCGACGCGTTTGCGTTGTCCGAACGACAGCAGGTGTACGGGGCGCTCGCGGAGATGGGCGATCTCCAGGGCGTCCAGTGCTTCGGACACTCGCGTACGGACTTCAGCCTCGTCCAGGCCGAGGTTGAGCGGGCCGAAGGAGACGTCCTGCGCGACGTCGGCGGAGAACAGTTGGTCGTCGGGGTCCTGGAAGACGAGTTGCACGGCGCGGCGCAGGCGGGTGAGGCCTTTGCGGTCGTAGGTGACGGCTTCGTTGTCGAGTTCGAGGGTGCCGCCAGAAGGCTGGTGGCTTCCGGTGAGCAGCCGCAGGAGGGTTGTCTTTCCGCTGCCGTTGGGGCCGAGGAGGGCGAGGGTACGGCCTTCCGGGACGTCCAGGGTCAGTTCGGTGAACACGTCGGGCCCCTGGTCGTAGCGGTAGCCGGCGCGGTGGAGTCTCAGAAGCATGTGACGGCCAGACAGACGAGGGCGGCGGTGAGGCCGACGGATGCGGTGATGAAGCGCGGGGACGCGGGGTGGTTGTCGACGAGTACGCGCAGGGAGCCTTCGTAGCCGCGTCCGGCCAGGCCGGTCTGGAGGCGTTCGGCGCGGGCGAAGGCGTGGAGGAGCACGGTGGCGCCGGTGCCCGCGGTGGCGCGGAGCTGGGCGCGGCGGGTCTGGTGGCCGAGTCGTCCGGCCTGGGCCTGGTGGATGCGGCCTGTCGTGTCGAGGAGCAGGAAGACCATGCGGTACATCACCGCGGCGACGTCGACGACGGGGGCGGGGACGCCGATCCGGGTGAGGCGTGGGAGTACGTCGGACAGGGGTGTGGTGAAGGCGAACAGGAGTACGCACAGGGAGGCTGCGACGGTGCGGGCGAGGAGTTCGGCGGCGTGCCGGGCTCCGTCGGGGGCGTAGCCGACGCCGTGGGCGCCGATGGAGACGAGGAGGGTGACCGCGCCGGTGACGGCGAATCCGAGCGGTGCGCGGGCCGCCTTCCAGAGCCGGACCGGCGGGACCCTGGCGGCGATGAGGAGCAGGAGTACGGCGGCTGTTCCGGCGAGCAGCGCGGCGGCGGTGGACACCAGTGCGGAGCCGAGCAGTCCGAACGCGAGTACGGCTTTGTCCAGGGGGTTGCGGCGGCGCCACGGACTCGCGTGGGCCGCCGCATCGATCGGCAGCATCGCCGTCTACTACGGGTTCGCTCGTACGGCGGACCCGGTGTCCACCGTGCCGGGAGCTTCGGCGCGCGGTTGGTCGACCCGTACGACGTCGGTCTTCAGGGGGTCTGCCGCGTCCGCCAGGCGCTTCTTAGTGCGGACCACACCGAGGAAGTAGCCCACCACACCTGCGCCGACGGCGGCCTGGAGCGCGAAGAGGCCGGACTCGATCTCACCGGACGGCGGTTCGTAGAGCGGGCTGAACCAGGGCTCGTAGTCCGGTTTGTTCTCGGTGATCGCCGAGGTGGCTTTGGTGTCGGCGCCGGTGAACGGCTCCTCGTGGCCGTCCGCGGCACCGATGAGCAGCGGCAGGACGGCGAGGAACGCGACGGTGAGCAGGAGCAGCAGGTTGATCTTCGTGGACTTCTTCACTTCGCCACCGCCGGTTCCAGGACGTCGGCGCGCCCGGCCTGCCGGAGCAGGCGGACGACCAGGACGGTGAGCAGGCCTTCGCTGACGGCCAGGGGGATCTGGGTGACGGCGAAGATGGCGCCGAACTTGCCGATCGCGCCCAGGAATCCGCTGCTGGGGTCGGGGAAGGCCAGCGACAGTTGGACGGTGGTCACGCAGTAGGTGACCAGGTCAGCGGTGAACGCCCCGGCGAAAACCGCTATATCGAGCCGGGCGGCTCCGCCCGGGCGCTCGGGTGCGGCCAGGCGGATGAGGCGGTAGGCCCCGTATCCGGCCCACGGTCCGGCGATGGCCATCGAGAAGACGTTGGCACCGAGTGTCGTGAGGCCGCCGTGCGCCAGGAGCAGTGCTTGGAACAGCAGGGTGATGGTGCCGAGCACGGCCATCACCGGGGGGCGGAACAGGATCGCGCCGAGTCCCGTGCCGGTGGGGTGCGAGCAACTTCCGGTCACTGAGGGGATTTTGAGTGCGGACAGGACGAACGAGAACGCTCCGGCCGCGCCGAGCATGAGCGTGTTCTCAGGTCGTTGGCGGACTTCGCGGCTGAGCGCGCGGGCCCCGTGTACGACGAAGGGAGCAGACGCGACGCCCCAGGCGGCGGCGTGCTCCCAGGGCAGGTAACCCTCGGCGATATGCATGGCTGTTAAGCCCTCTCCCACACCTCGTGGATGGACGGAAGAGCGACCGTCAGTCGGCATCGCCGGTCAAGGAGCGGCTTCTGGCGCGGTGCCTCGCTTGGCGGCCGTGCACCGTCGCCCTTTCCGGGGCGTCGGTGTGCGGGCGACGACGCGAGGTGCCGTGTCAGGAGTCGCGAGGCGGCGAGACCTGCTGACGGTTGCCCGTTGCCATGGCCGGTCTCCTGGCTGACGGGTCGTAACGTTCTTCCTCCGCCTTCCCGGACCGACTTGCGTGGTCCAGTGGCTTCCGCACAGGTTCGTGCGGGTGGAGGGGAACTCCCCGATCACAGTGGCGAGGGCCGCACCGGACTGGCTGGAGGCTCCTCGTAGACGAGGTTGTCCAGCCCACCGGTTTCCCGAGCACCATGGCGGTTGCGACCGTAGCGTCGCGGGCTGATCAAGAGCAAGGCGGGGTGGCACCGTGCGGTCGGGGCGGCGGCGTGCGGACCGAAGCGACATTTTACTGATCGGCAACGCCTTGCACCCGGTTTCGACAAATTCAGTCGTAAAGCTGGCAACGTGACCATGGACCGACCGTACGCTCCGGAATCGGAGGGGTCGCCGGTGTCACCAGGCCCCTAGCACGGGCCTATCAGACGCGCGGAGCGGAGCATCGACATGGCAGACATGGAAGCGGCACTCAAGAACGCGATGGGCATCGAGGGCGCCAAGGGTGTAGCGCTGGTCGACTACACCAGCGGCATGGCCCTGGGGATGCTCGGCGGCGGCAAGGAGCTCGACCTCACGGTCGCGGCGGCCGGCAACACCGACGTGATGCGCGCGAAGATGCGCACGATGGAGATGCTCAACCTCAACGACCACATCGAGGACATCCTCATCACGCTGGGCGGCCAGTACCACGTGATCCGGCCGCTGACCGGGCGGGCGGGCAAGGGCCTGTTCATCTACCTGGTCCTGGACAAGCAGCGCGCGAACCTCGCGATGGCCCGGCACCAGCTCAAGAGTGTCGAAGAAGAGCTCGAAGTCTGAGCCCGGGCCCGGCCCCGCGCCGGGAGACCTGCGCCACTTTGCCGGTGATCCGGGCCTCTTCTTGGATATGACGGTCATCGTCATCACCCCTTCGCGGGGTAGCGACATATGACGGTCGTTCATGAGCACGTAGCCGAGAAGGGGCCCGGAATGCTGTCCGGAGAAAAGATCCTGATCACCGGTCCGGCCGGACAGATCGCCTACCCGCTGACCGAGCACCTCGCGCGGGACAACGAGGTGTGGGGCATCGCCCGCTTCTCGGACCCGGCCCAGCGGGCGAAGGTCGACGCGCTGGGTGTCACCACCCGCCGGGTCGACCTGGGTTCCGGGGAGTTCGGCGATCTCCCGCAGGACTTCACCTACGTCGTCCACCTGGCGACCTTCCAGGGCCCGGGTGACGACTTCGACCACGCCTTGACGGTCAACGCCGAGGGGACGGGTCTGCTCCTCCAGCACTGCCGCAGGGCCAAGGGCGCGCTGGTGATGTCGACGGCGTCGGTGCTGCGTCCGCACGGGGATCCGCTGCACGTGTACGGAGAGTCCGCTCCGCTGGGTGATGTGCACGCGGCCCACTCCCCCACGTACTCGATCTCGAAGATCGCCGAGGAGGCCGTGGCGCGGTACTGCGCGCGGGCGTTCGGCCTGCCGGTGACCATCGCGCGGATGAACGCGTCGTACGGGCCGAACGGCGGGCTGCCGACGATGCACCTGGACACCGTCCTCCGGGGGAAGCCGGTGGTGACCCGCTGGGATCCGTGCGTGTACAGCCCGATCCACCAGGACGACATCAACACGCAGACCGAGGCCCTTCTTGACGCCGCGTCGACTCCGGCGACGATTGTGAACTGGGGCGGCGACGAGCCGGTGAGCGTGCAGGAGTGGGTCGCCTACACCGGTGAACTGGCGGGCCTGAAGGCGGAGGTCGTCGTCCGCGAGCAGCCCGGGTCCCTGCGGGGCCAGGTGCAGGACACCGCCAAGCGGGCCTCGGTCACCGGCCCGTGCACGGTGGACTGGCGCACGGGGATGCGGCGGACCTTCGAAACCCGTGGCTGACGCGCTTTTCCCGGGTGCACTCCGTACAACGGAAATCAACGCGGCACAACATCGCCGGAAAATGACTGAGGGCACCCGCGTTCCGCGGGTGCCCTCAGGTGTTGATCAGGTGTCAGACCACGTGCGTGCGGCGACACGTCGGCCCGTGGTCCAGATCACAAAAGTCCGCCGTTTCGATCAGGTGAAGAAGTCCCTTTTTGCGCTCCGGAGGGGGCTTTTGTACATGATCGACGCAGGTGGATTCCGGGCTCGGCTCAGCGGCAGCGGAGCAGCACCACGGCCCGGTCGTCGTTGACGTTGCGCCCGGCATTCTCCACGATGCGCCGCGCGCCGTCCTTGAAGTTCACCGCCACCAGGTGCTCGGCCACGCCCAGCAGCCGGTCGATTCCGGTGGCGATGTCCTGCCCCGGGACTTCGACCATGCCGTCGGTGAAAAGCAGCAGGGCGTCCCCCGAGTCGAGCCGTCCGGTGACGACGTTGAACTCCGCGCCCTCGATCACGCCGAGCAGCGGGCCTTCGGCCTCCTCGCGGACCTGCCACTGACCGGATCCCGCCGTCCACTGCACGCCCGGCGGGTGGCCGGCTGACCGCAGTTCGTACTCCCCCGTCTGGAGGTCCAGGACTACGTACACCGCGGTGGCGAAGCCCTCCTCCCAGTCCTGGCGCAGCAGGTAGGCGTTGGCGGCGGGGAGGAAGTCGGCCGGGGGCAGCGAGCCGAGGAGTCCGCCGAAGGCGCCGGAGAGCAACAGCGCGCGGGTTCCGGCGTCCAGTCCCTTACCGGAGACGTCCACCAGGACGACTTCGAGGTAGCGCCCGCTGGTGCCCCGGGTGGCCACCAGGAAGTCGCCGGAGAACGACTGGCCGCCGGCCGGGCGCAGAACCGCCTCTGTGTGCCAGTGGGCGGGCAGTCGCGGGATCCTGCCCTGGGACTGGAGGCGGTCACGCAGGTCGAACAGCATCGACTCGCCGCGGGTGCCCTGGACGCCGAGCCGGGTGCGCATCCGGGCCATGAGCAGCACGATCGCCGCCACCGCGCCGATCACCCCGAGCGCGCCGGGGGTCACTGTGCCCGGGTCCTGCACCTGGGTCTGCGCGATGAGGACGCCGCCGGTCGCCGCGTAGAGCAGCAGCAGGCTGGACATCCGCAGCATCAGGCCGCCGACGAGGACCGGCACGACCAGGGCGGTGGGCGGGAACCAGCGGACGGCGGAGGAGGGCAGGACGCCGCAGAGTGTCACCACGATGAGCAGGACGACCAGCGCGAACCTGTCGGAGGGCAGCATGGTGCGCCTGATCCAGTTCCACGCCCGGTTCAGGGCGGGCAGGAGGCCCGCACCGCTGCGGTGTTCCGCGGGCCGTGCGGCCGGAGACGACGGGAGGTCGTCGGTTGGGGCCGTGCTGCCCGCCATGGGCGCCGTGGTCGTCACGATCGCCGACCCTATCGACCACAGGCGGTTTCCGTGGGGCCCGAACACGTGGTCGAGATCCGGTTCCGGCCGTCCCAGGCCGCAGCAGGGCCGGAAACACTGTCGCTGAAGAACGTGACGGATGGTAGGCAGGAGCGATGAGCACTGAGCCCCCCGCAGTCCCACCTGCTGTCCCACCTGCTGTCCCTGTTGCCGTCCCGCTCGCTGTCCCTGCTGCCGTACCTGCCACCGTCCCGGCCAGAGTGTTTTTCGCCGGGAAGCCTCCCGTCCGCACCGTCGGGCCCACCGACTGGCGCCGCTGGAGCGACACCAGCGCACTGGCGTTCGGCGGGGCCGCCGCACCCGAGATGCAGGCTTTCTGGGCCCAGGTGGCCGAGCCGGCGCGGTGCATCGGCTCCTACGACCCGGACGGCAACGTGAACGGCGGCGCGGCGTCGTTCTCGTTCTCCATGACGGTGCCGGGCGGGGGCACGGTGCCGACGGCGGGGATCAGCGCGGCGGGGGTGCTCCCCACGCACCGGCGGCGGGGCCTGCTCAGCGGCCTGATGAAACATCAACTGCACGGCATGCACGAGGCCGGTCTGGAGCCGGTGGCTGCACTGACCGCCTCCGAGCCGGTGATCTACGGCCGGTTCGGGTACGGGCTCGCCAGCTGGCGGGCGGGGGTGGCCGTCCCCCGCGACGCGAACGCGCTGCGCGACCCGGAGCTGGGCCGGGGCGTGGGACTGCGGTTCGCCGACCCGGCGCTGTCGGTCGACCGCTGCGGGGCGCTCTACGAAGACCTTGTGCCGACCCGGCCCGGCATGATCTCGCGCAGTGGCGCGTGGGCCACCCGGCAGCTCGTGGACCCGCCTTCGGCGCGCAACGGGGCTTCGCCGCTGCGCTGTGTGCTGGTCGAGGACGGGACCGGGGTGCGGGGGTACGCGTATTTCTCCACAACGCCGGTGTGGGGCGAGAGTGGCCCGGACGGCACCGTTTCCGTGCGGGAAGTTCTGGCGCGTGATCCTGAGGCGTATGCGGCGCTGTGGCGGTTCCTCCTCGACCTCGACCTGACCACGTCGGTGCGGGCGCAGCACCTGCCAGTGGACGACCCGCTGTTCCTCCTGCTCGCGGACCCGCGCAAGGCTCAGATCCGTACAGCCGACGGAGTCTACGTGCGCTTGGTGGATGTGGACCGCGCGCTCGCGTCCCGTGCCTACAGTGCGCCGATCGATCTGGTGCTCGACGTCGTCGACGGCTTCTGCCCGTGGAACGCGGGCCGGTGGCGACTTTCCGGTGATGAGAAAAGCGCGAAGTGCGAGCGTACGGCGGACTCCGCGGATCTGCGCCTGGACATCCGGGAGCTGGGCTCGTTGTTCCTCGGCGGCACCAGTGCGACGCAGCTCGCCGGGGCGGGTCTGGTGGCCGAACTGCGACCGGGCGCGGTGGGGCACGCGGCGCGGGCGTTCTCGCACGATCCGGCGCCGTGGATGAGTTTTCTGTTCTGAGCCGCTGTGACCCCAGCCGCGATGGTCTTGGGGTTTTTTGGGCGGGGGCCCGCCCCAAAAACCCCACACCAAAGCGGCGGGGGGGCCACCGGGGCAGAACAGAAAAAACAAACCCGGCGCCCGATCGTGGGCGGACGCCCGCGCCGCCGGCCCCCCCC